>CAZHDL010000028.1:10716-10968 GCA_964531045.1 uncultured Bdellovibrionales bacterium
AAGAGAATATCCGGATCCTGAATAAGAGCGGATGCAAGCAAGAGACGTGCCTGCTGACCACCGGAAAAAGCCCTGATTTTCTTCTCAAGCGGCGGCATCGGCAAATTGACTATCTCCAAGACATCACTCACCAGTGCCGGCAGATTCCATTTCTTTTCATGAAAAAACTGTTCGAAAAATTCTTCTACGGTCAAATCAAGCTGCTCTCGTGGAATCGTCTGACGACCAATAGCCACCACAGCATCACGATCG
>CAZHDL010000028.1:10978-12468 GCA_964531045.1 uncultured Bdellovibrionales bacterium
TAATCAGTTTGAACAGCGACGACTTACCGGCACCATTTTGTCCCATGAGTGTAATTTTGGAACCGGCGCGCAAACTAAAACTCACCTCATCGAGGATCGGTTTCTTGTGTCCGTATTCAAAGGACACCTTATCAAATCGGAGAACGACATTGTCTTTTGCCATAAATGTCTATGAGTGAAACGAGTAGCTACACTTATGAGCATCCCGCTTTAATTCTTTATTGAAAATTTCTCTCTAAGCAATACGGAGCCGCAGGTGTTTCCGTGCAACGAACGCTCCATTACTTCTGGCTCACTTCGGAATTTGTGCGGGAGTCATTCCTTATATTAAAAAAGCTCTGACAGAGCAGAAGTATTGTGACACAGAATTTCTTTTTAGGCAAGGAAGACCCTCCAGCGAGCCTATTCGGACAAGAAAAAAGCGGCGGATCGTTGACCCTGCCGCCTGCCCGAAATGTCACCCGTCTTCAAGCTGCCAGTTGAACCGCGCGGTTCCGCGAACGAGCCAGCAAGTAGATGTCCGCCAACGGAATCAATACGGGCTCAACATGGCAATGTTCAAGATGCTTCCGCAGTCCTTGAACATACCGCGAAAAGACCTGAAGCGCCACATTGCCGTGTTGAATTCCAACGACACGGAAATGATATTCCAAGTTTGCTCGCGTCGCGATCATGTCTCCAGGCACAAGGAGCGCAAGGAGCTCACTCGCTTCTGCTGCAAATCCACGGATGTGAATGAGTGCAGCATACGACTGTGCCTGTCCAAACAGAACCTGTACTTCACTTTTTCTCACGCCCATGGGGGCCTCCTTGAAATCGGCCACATCGGCCAGAAAACGAAAACTTTAGCACTACTTTCCTAAGAACCAATGGGAAAATAGCACGTTTTTGTGTTTCTGTCAAGAGCTATGACAGAATATAGTCGAGAGTGGTGCGGGCACAGACGTCCCAAGAAAAATCCTGTTTTCTGATATTCCCCTCTTCGATAAGCTTCTGGCGCAGTGCCGCATCCTGCCAGAGTCGTATCAGTTTTTCTGTCATATCAGCCACGCTGTCCGCCTGACAATAGAGCGCTCCATCACCGGCTACTTCTCGCAGGCTGGAATTATCCGCTGTCAAAACTGGCACACCGGAGGCAAAGGCCTCCAGAATCGGCAGACCAAAGCCCTCATAGAGTGATGGAAAGGCGAAGAACCGCGCCCCCTGGTAGAGAGTCCGCAACGTTTCAAAAGAGACTCTCCCCGGCAGCACAATATCATCGCGCACCGGGCTCTGCTCCCAGGCATCCATGATAGCTTCTGAAAGCCACGCGGCCTCCCCAGCGAGCACCAACTTTGCTTCTGGACAGGTCTCCTTCATTCGCTCAAAACTCTGTATCAACCTGACCAGGTTTTTCCGTGGTTGCAATGCACCGACGTATAGGATATAGGAAGAAGGTTGCAAGTATAAAGTTTGTAACGTTTGAGAAAGTTCCGCTTCCGATACTCTCG
>CAZHDL010000029.1:0-12455 GCA_964531045.1 uncultured Bdellovibrionales bacterium
CGCCTTAGGAGCACTGGTACTGGTGACACAGGTAATTTCGTTTTTGATGTAATAGAGAGGTTTTTTTCAGAATGGAATTTAGGAATATTGGGGTTGACGTTCCTCTCTTTTATTGCTACAATAAAAAGGCTTAAAAAAAGGATTTTCCTTTAATTTTAGCGAAATTTTCTGCCCAGCAGGAGCACTTCGACTGGTATGAAAAAAGCTCATTATTGAAAAAAATCACAGGTAATAGATTAATTCGGTCTTCAGCAACATATCGAAAGAAAAGTTGTCGAAGGTTCACTACTGGGTATGCGTTCATTGTTGATTGCTCAGGCGGTAGTATCAGTCTTTCTCGTTGTTACCATCCTGCTTCAGAATCGTGGTTCGGGTCTGGGAGCGGCTTTTGGCGGCGATTTTGGTGGTTACTATACCAAGAGAGGCCTAGAGAAGTTCTTTCTGTACGCCACAATCTTTCTTGCCGTCGCTTTTCTTGTCTTGAGCGTTATCAATGTTCGTCTTTCCGTTCTTTCCTGAGATCGTTCAGGACGAAGGGTAATCCGTAAATTCAAGATCTATTCGTAGCCTCTTTCGCATCATGAATATTTTTCGAAGGCGCCAGTGGCTGACTTTGTTTCGTGCCCTCCAGGTTCGTGACCGAATTTTGGTATTGTTTTTCTTATGCGTGGGGATAGGGGCTCTTTTGTTTTGGTTGGGGGCGCTGTATGTTGCTTCAACTAAGGTGGTGCCTGATGTTGGAGGGGAGTATACGGAAGGTATTGTTTCTCAGCCACGCTATATCAACCCTATTTTATCTCAGACCAGTGAGGCGGATGCCGACATCTCTCTTTTGGTATACAGTGGACTTTTCGGATATGATAGTACCGGTCGCTTGGTCAAACAGTTACTTGAGGATTACTCTGTCTCTGAAGATGGTAAGCTCTATACTCTGACTATCAAACAGGGGGTGAAGTGGCACGACGGAGAAGAGCTGACGGCCGATGATGTCTTGTTTACTATTCATGCTATCCAGGATCCGGCGTATAAGAGTCCACTTCGTTCCAACTGGCTTTCAGTGGAAGCAGGAGTGGTTGACCGGTATACGGTGACGCTTACGCTAAAAAAGACGTACTTCGGTTTTTTGGAGAGTTTGACCGTGGGTATTTTGCCAAAACATATTTGGGAGAATATCGCCCCGGAAAATTTTCTTTTGGCAGATTATAATTTGGCGCCGGTCGGATCCGGTCCGTTCCGGTTCTATGATTCCGAGAAGGATTCGAGTGGTAATATGCTTTCTTATGAACTCCGTTCTTTTGAAGGGTATTTTGCGGGGGCGCCGTATATTGAGAGAATTGTTTTTCATTTTTATCCCGATGAACAGTCCCTTCTCGACGCCTACAATCGCAAAGAGGTGCTCGGTATGAACTCAGTGACTCCGGAGAACGTACCTGCGCTTCAGGAACGGCGGAGTGCCCGGATTTATGAAATTGCCATTCCAAGAATTTTTGCTGTTTTTTTCAATATTACCAAAAATGCGGCTCTTGCTCATGATGAAGTACGGAGCGCTCTTGCCTTTGCGACTGATCGAGAGGCGATTATTCGTGACATACTTTCCGGGAAAGGACAGCCAGCAGAAGCCGCTCTCCTGCCCTTTATGAGTGGTTATGCTGCTGATCTGACGTTTCCTCGCTTCGATCAGGATCAAGCCAATTTGATTTTGGATCAAAATAATTGGGTACGAGGAGAGGATGGTATTCGTGCCAAGGGCGGGACGATTCTCGAGTTTACTCTGATGGTACCGGATTGGCCCGAGCTCGTGCGGACAGCTGAGATACTGCGAGGACAGTGGGAAAAGGTGGGCGCCCGGGTAACGGTGACTGCTCTTCGCGCTGCTGATTTGCAGCAAAGTGTCATTCGTCCACGAGAGTACGATGCTCTGTTGTTTGGAGAGGCAGCTATGATCGATTCTGATCCGTATTCATTTTGGCATTCCAGTCAAAAGCATGATCCGGGATTGAATCTGGCCGTGTTTGATAACAAAGACGTTGATGATGTGTTGATGTCTCTTCGGGAGACCTTGGATGTAGACAAGAGGAAAGAGTACTACCGAACGTTTCAAGAAATTGTCTCTCGGGAAAATCCGGCTGTTTTTCTCTACAGTCCAACCTATTTGTACGCTGTCAGTAGTATCGTGAAAGGCATTGAAGTAAAAAGCGTCAATTCGCCATCACATCGTTTAAGCATGATTAAGGATTGGTATATTAAGACAAAACGGATAAAAAAATAATTGTTCTATCCTATGCCTCACCCACTCGACACATCAAATTTGCGTCAGATGATCCTTGAGAGTCCCAATCAGTTCCGGACTGGTTTTGAGTTAGCCAAAGAAATTCGCGTGCCTGGGACGTTTCGAGCCATTATGATTTCCGGTATGGGAGGGTCAGCACTGCCGGGGAATCTTTTTCGAATTTATCTGAACGATTTATTCCGTGCGGAACAACCGGAAGAACAACCACTCTCTGTCTATCAGAATCGTTCCTATAGTCTTCCTCCGGAAAGCTTTCATCAGTGCCTCAATTTTGTGTGCTCATATTCGGGAAATACCGAGGAAACGATCGCTTCCTTTGAGGAGATTTTGAAGAATGAGCTGCCCTGCATCGCTCTTTCAGCCGGTGGAAAAATTGAGGCCATGGCCAAAGAGCATGGTGTGCCGCATGTGAAGCTCCCTATTCCCTACGAGAATTTTCAACCACGTGTTGGTACGGGCTATTTCTTTGGTGCAATGTTCCAAATTTTGGTCAATCAGGGGTTGGTGCGCGATATGACAGAAGAGCTGTTGAAGGAGGCAGAAATGCTGCGAGAGCGTCTCCCGGTACTGGAAGGGCAGGCACAGGGGCTTGCGACGCGTATTGCTGGAAAAACCCCGGTTATTTACTCAACCGCCAAGTACAAGTCTGTTGCTATGGTGTGGAAAATCAAGTTCAATGAAAATGCCAAAACGCCGGCTTTTTGGAACTTTTTTCCAGAGCTCAATCACAACGAAATGGTGGGATGGACGCTGCCACAGGGGAAGTTTTTTATCCTCATGCTTCGTGATACGGAGACGCATCCTCAGGTACTGAAGCGTTTTGAAATTACAGCTCAATTATTGCGCAAACAAGGGATAGATGTCGAAGTACTTGACATGGAGGGCGGAAGCGTGTATAGTAAGGTATTCACGAGTATCGCTTTGGGCGATTTCGCTTCTTATTACCTGGCTCTCGAATATGGTCAGGATCCGACACCAGTTGCTATGGTGGAGGAGTTGAAGAAATTACTGGTGTAGTTTCATTGCCACAGTAGGATTTATGATTGCAGATTGAAAGCATTATTTTGCTTTGCGCTCGATAAAATTTTCAATCTTCAATTTTCAATCTGAAATTAAAAATGCCCTGGTGGCCCGCCTCGCGTCGATACGCAACGCGAGTCGAGGCGGGCGGAATGAGGTAGACGCCGACGTGGTGAAATTGGTATACACGCTAGCTTCAGGTGCTAGTTCCTGCAAGGGAGTGAGAGTTCAAGTCTCTCCGTCGGCACAACGTAAACATCTCATCTTCGTGTAAGAGAGAGATTCTTTCGTGTAAATTATTTAGGTAGAGATATATTCTGAGCCCTTGAGTCTTTTGATTCGGGCGTGGGAGGATATCCAAAAAAAGAAGTATGCAGCAGCAAAATTCATTTCAGAATAATCGTCGACCCAATCGGCCGATGGATGTTTCTGGTCATGGAAGCACAGCTTCGCATGGCAATAACATACAGAGACCCGCTGTGAGCGGATCAGCCCCCAAGCCAAGCGGGGTGGGAGCATTTGAAGGCATTGTTGCCAGGGAGCAGGCTCCCAAGGGGATGCCTCGCATGGCAATAAAGCCACAGGGCAATCGTCCGACCATGAAAAGACCGGATATGCCTGGTAAGCCTGCTATGACCGTATCTGTTCCAGGGAAGGGAAAGCCAGCGTCAGAAAAGCGCACGCGATCACCACGGAGCGGTGGAGCCGCCGGAGGCCGCCGTGGCGGGAACCGTCGTTTTCAGCAGACTCTCCCGAATCGCTTGGAGCCCAAAAAGATGGGTGCTGCCGTGCCGATGATTCCGGAAAAAACACTCCGTATCATTCCGCTTGGTGGTCAGGAGGAAGTTGGTCGCAACATGACTGTCTTTGAATATGGCGAGGATATCGTCATTATCGACATGGGTGTACAGTTTCCGGAAGAAGACATGCCCGGTATCGACTATATCGTGCCAAACGTCAGCTATCTCAAAGGTAAAGAAAAAAATATTCGTGGCGTGCTCTTTACTCATGGTCACCTCGACCATATCGGTGCCGCTCCGATTCTGCTCAAACAATTGAATTACCCAACCATTATTGGTCGTGACTTCACATTGGCGCTTATCAAGCACAAGGTGGAGGATCAGGAAAAGGGTGCTGCTAGCCGTTTGAAAATGGTGCGTGTTAAATCACTTGAGGATCGTATCAAACTCGGTGTATTTGAAGTCCGCTTTTTTGAGGTGGAGCATTCCATCATGGATGCTATGGGCATCGCACTCGTGACCCCTAATGGCTCCATCATTCACCTTGGTGACTGGATGATCAGTAATGAACCGGTCAATCCGGCAGATAGCGAAGTATCCTACAATCATCTTGAAACACTTCCGAAGCCGACGTTTCTCATGCTCGAAAGTCTGGGGGCGACCAAGAAGGGGATGCCACCATCAGAGACGGAAGTGCACACCAACCTGCAAAACCTCATCAGAACTGCACCGGGCCGGATTATTATCGGAACGTTTGCGTCTCAGGTACGGCGTATTGCCTATCTGATCGAGTATGCTGAAAAGCAGGGCAAGCGAGTAGCGCTCGAGGGGTACAGCATGAAGATGAACATTGAAGTGGCCAAGGAACTGGGCTATATCAAGGTCAAGAAAGAAACACTTATTACTGTCAATGATATTCACAAGTATCCGGACAACCAGATCGTGGTTATCTGTACGGGAGCTCAGGGCGAGCAAAATGCCGCTCTGTCTCGTATCGTGACCGACAACCATCGCTTCATCAAACTGCAGAAGAATGACACCATTGTCTTCTCAAGCTCGGTGATTCCCGGCAATGAGCGTTCTATCCAGCGTCTCAAAGATAACCTGTACCGCAAGTGTGACAATGTCATCCATAGTGATATCATGGAAATTCATGTCGGTGGTCACGGTACGATCTGGGAGATTGAGGAAATCATTCGTCAGGTCAAGGCAACCTACATCTTGCCGGTCTATGCCAACCATTATTTCATCAAGGAAGCAGCCAAAATCGCCTATCGTCTCGGGTATCCGGACAAGAATGTCTTTGTTATGGACAATGGACACGTTCTTGAAATACCAGAGCAGAAAGATGGCTTCCCACACCTTATCCCGGAAAAGGCTGACTCGAGCTATGTCTTTATTGATGGGCTCGGTATCGGTGATATCGGACACGTGGTGCTCCGGGATCGTCAGATGCTCGCTACCGAAGGTATGGTTGTTATTACGGCCATCATCGATGCCAAGACTAAAAATGTGCTTGGGAATATCCAGGTGACGTCGCGCGGCTTTATCCATGTCAAGGAAAATTTTGACTTGGTTAACGAGGTGAAGCGTAAGGTGCAAAAGGTCGTCAAGGATACGACGTCCAAGGAGACTTCGATCGATTGGGACATGGTGCGCAATGAAATCCGTGAAAACATCGGCCAGTTCCTCTTTACCAAGACCGAACGCCGCCCGATGATTCTCCCAGTGGTTATCGAAGTGTAAAGAATAGATTCTTGATTTTTGAATCTTGAATTTAGAGAAAAACAGCCTGTAAGGGCTGTTTTTTCGTGCTACAATAGGGGTACTTTTATCTGTGTGTATGACTGAACGGAAAAAATTACGAGTCACAGTGCTTTGCGGCGGCTTTTCCGGGGAGCGGCAGATTTCTCTTGCTTCGGCAGAAAATGTGATGCGGTATCTTGATCGTGATGCGTACGAAGTCAACCGGATCGATATCGTGAGCGAAGCAGAATGGCATTGGTACGGTACTGATGACGCGAAACGAGTCCTTGATATACGGAAGCCTGAAGACATCGAGGTACTGAAGACGACCGACGTGTTTTTCAATGTTCTTCACGGCACCTACGGAGAAGATGGGACACTGCAGAAATTCCTTGATACGCTCGGGGTGCCCTATACCGGCTCGGGTGTGACTGCGAGCGCTCTTGCTATCGACAAGGTCAAAACCATGAAAACCGTGGTGGAAGAAGGTTTGTTGATACCGGAATTTTTTTTAGTGAAAAACGGTGATGACGAGGAGGCGATTGCAGTCAAAATTACCGCCACATTCGGGTATCCAGCCATTGTCAAGCCAAATGACGGCGGTTCTACACTCGGGCTTTCCTTGGTGCAGAAAAAAGAAGATCTCGGGCAGGCGCTCGACAAGGCAGGTCACGTCACGGACGAGGTGATAGTACAGCGCTATATTTTTGGCCGAGAGTTTACCTGTGGGGTACTGGGGAACGCGGCTGATCAGGATCTCCTCCTCCTTCCACCGGTAGAGATCATTATCAAAAACCAAGTCTTTGATTTTAATGATAAGTATTTTTCCAAGGAGACACAGGAGTTGTGCCCGGCGCCGGTCAATCAGTTTGTGGCGGAGCATATAGCCGCGCAAGCACTTTTGGCTCACCGGATTCTTGGTTGTGATGGATTGTCCCGTTCGGATTTCCGCATGGATGGCAGTGGCAAGCTCTTTTTTCTGGAAACCAATACCTCACCGGGGCTGACATCGGGGAGTCTTTGCCCCAAGGAGGCCGTGGCAGCCGGTATCGGTATGCCGCAGCTTCTCGACCGTATCATCGATTTAGGGCTTTCTCGCGGGAAAAAATCGGTGTGATACAATAAAATCACTAACTGCTAGGGAATTTTAGACTATGCCCGGTAGTGAAAATTCAAGTGGACAAGTCTTTTCTTACGTCTATGTACTTGAAAGTATCGATTATACAGGGGAAATATACGTAGGCTATACATCGGATTTAAAGAAAAGACTTGTCCAGCATAATAAAGGGTTAAATATATCAACGAAACGATATGCGCCATGGCGACTTATCTATTACGAGGCCTGTTGTGATAGAATGGATGCTGAGAGAAGGGAGAAATACCTCAAGACAAGTCAAGGACGGAGATTGTTGAAACTTCGATTGAAAGAATATTTTTATAAGAACACATAACTTGAATTTCTACTACCGGGTATGACAAAACGACTTTTTTCGGGAATACAGCCGTCAGGCAATCTGCATTTGGGGAACTATCTGGGCGCAATCAAGCAGTGGGTAGAGATGCAGCATGATGCTGAAGCCCTGTTTTGTATTGTGGATTTGCACGCTATCACGGTGCCACAGGATCCGGTAGCACTGCGCCAGAAGACGCTTGAGATTGCCAAGATTTACCTTGCTTCTGGTATTGACCCAACCAAGTCGACGCTTTTTATTCAGTCGCATGTCTCGTCTCATACGGAACTGGGGTGGATTTTGAATACCATCGCTCGTATGGCAGAACTTGAGCGTATGACGCAGTTCAAGGACAAAGCGCAAAAAGGTGGCGCTTCGGAATCCGGTGTTGGATTATTTACATATCCTGTTCTCATGGCTGCTGACATTCTACTCTACGATACCCATGTGGTCCCGGTAGGAAAGGATCAGATGCAGCATATTGAGCTGGCGCGGGATCTGGCGGAGCGGTTCAATAAAAAATTTGGTGAGACATTTGTGATTCCGGAAGGCAATCTCTCCAAGGAAGGTCAGCTTATCATGGGACTCGACGATCCGTCGAAGAAAATGTCGAAGTCTGCTCCGAGTGAATACAACTATATAGCCCTCACCGATGATGCTGATACTGTACGACGCAAAATCAAAAAAGCCGTCACTGATAGTGGGAGCGAAATCGTCTATACTGACGAGAAACCAGCACTGAAAAACCTCATCAATATCTACACGCTACTCTCTGGTAAGACGGCAAAAGAGGTAGAAACCCTGTATGCTGGTCGTGGCTATGGCGATTTCAAGACTGACCTTGCCGAAGTAATCATCAGCTTCCTCACGCCGTTTCAGGAGCGTTTAGCAGTCCTTTCTGATGATGATGTTCTCGCCATCCTCCGAGTCGGTGCCGACAAAGTGCGACCACTCGCCGAAGCGAAGCTAGCCGCGGTGTATGATCGCATGGGAATTATTCGCTAACTTGATACTCAAAAGAAAAAGCCCGCCCGAATCGCATATGCGAAACGTTGGCGGGCGGGCCCGCACCAGGTTTCTGGGGCGGGTTTTTGATGAGTCTTCCTGTGTGTCGATACCGATGTTGTTACTCGTTCCGAGCTGGCAGCGCCTTGTGGGCGCAGAAGCTCCCATCACAGGGGGCGTCGCCATGCTGTACGCGCCAGGCTCGGCGTTCTAGGGCGTTGCAACAGCACTGGAATCGCGGGGTATTGGCTGCGACAGGGCGCTGGCTGGGTTGTTCCGTTCTGGTGAAGGACGGAGTAACTTCTAAAAGTGCTGTCATGGTGTTCTCCGGATTGTTCACGAACTGTTTCTGAACCAGAAAAAAAACCGCCACAGGGGCGGTTATTCACGCTTTCTTGTCGGCGGTTTTTTTGTGGGTTGGGTGGTTCATTAATGAATACTTTACACCTTTTCAAATGAGTGCGCAAGTTTTATGTAAATTCTTTCTATTCCCAAGCAACTCTCTTGTGCCGAGAGAACCCCAGCGTGGTTCTCTCTACTCTTCCGCCGAAACTTTTCAGAAAACTGAAAAGGCCATGCTTTCAGCTTCAGGCGTGCCCAAGAGAATTCTTGGGATTAGAAGCATAAAAGTATTTAAGGCGACAGTGAATTTCTGAAAACTTGGCTATCCCCGGATCAAGGCCAAGAGTTCGGCCTTCTTTTCTTCCATAAGTTCTCGGGTAGTGGCTTCCAGATTGAGACGGAGCAAGGGCTCGGTATTGGATGGACGGACATTGAACCACCAGTCGGCATACTCTACCTTGAGGCCATCGAGTTCATGCTGCTTGCCATCGGCGTATGTGACTTTGAGCGTGGCGAGGATAGCATCTTTGTCATGGACTTCGCTGTTGATTTCTCCAGAATGGAAATAGCGCTGCACTTCAGCCATGAGCTCGGAAGCCTTTTTCTCACTCTTGGCCATCAGGTTCAAAATCATGAAGGCGGCGAGGGTGCTTGCTTCGGCGTTGGAGTTCTCTTCAAAGTAGTAGTGACCGGAGAGCTCGCCACCAAAGACAGCTCCTTCCTCGAGCATTTGTTTTTTGATAAAAGCATGACCGACGCGGCACTCCACGGCTCGCCCACCATTTTCCTCAATTACTTCTTTGATAGCGCGCGAAGAACGGAGGTCATAGAGGATGGTGGCACCGGGTTTTGCAGCGAGAATAGGCTTGGCGATGAGAGCAGAGACCACATCCATACCCATAGGCTCGCCTCGTTCGTCGACAAAGCCGACACGATCAGCATCGCCATCGTAGGCAATACCAAAGTCCGCTCCGACCTCTTTCACTTTGGCGCAGAGTTCATCGAGTGTCTCGGTCTTTAAGGGATTGGCCTCGTGACATTCGAAGGGATGTGTCAGGTCGTTGTAGAGATTGACGACCGAGAGATTTTCCGCCCACTGTTCGTAGATGGGGAGTTCGAACACGCCCATCGAATTGGCGGTGTCGATGACGACGGTAAAGTGCTGGTCCTTGAAATCTCCAAAAGAAGCAAAGTAGCCATAATAGGCGGGCTTGATATCCTCACTCGTCATGGTGCCGCGTTCTTGTACGGCAGGCCAGTTTTTGGCGAGCGCTAAATCACGGATCTCGCTCAGTCCAGAGGATTCGCCGACCGGGACAGCGCCACGGAGCGCAATCTTGAGGCCGTTGTATTCCGGGGGATTGTGCGACGCCGTGAGTGAGACGGCAGCATCAATATCGAGGCGACCAGCGGCAAAGTAGACCATGGGAGTGGTGATGATACCGAGGTCAATGACATCAGCGCCACCATCCATCACACCCCGGGCGAAGCTTTCGAAAAGACTGGGAGAAGAGGAACGAATGTCACGTCCGATACCGAGCACTTTTGGTTTCAAGTGTTCCACCACGGCGCGTCCGATGTGGTAGACGTCATCTTCGTTTATATCCGTCGGATAAATACCACGAATATCGTAGGCCTTAAAAATCCCTGATTTCATAGGGTAAATGTGAAAAATATGCCTGTAGTATACCATTCCCTCCTCACTGTTGACAAAATTATGAAAAAGGAGTATAATAGTAGGTTCTCATTGGGCGAGTGTTTTAAACGCTTCCCCTCGGGGACGCATAGAGCAGCTTGCTCATTACCAACCGAGGATTTCCCTCACAACCCCAAACGGAGGTTCCATCATGAAATGGTTTCGTTATTTGGCAGGAGTTTTGCTCCTGTCACCATTCGCTGCCTGTGGCGGCGGAGAAAAAGTCACGGCAGCGCACCCGCTTTCGGCCTGGAGCAAGGCCGCAGACAGCAGGACGACTCTTGACGTCCGAGACCGTCGGTTCATCTTTCAGGAGAGTTCCTGGCGCCTCCTCAAGGCAGGGAGTGACAACGGCAGTCGCAGGCAAGCACTCGCTGTTTCTGATGCGCCAGCGGCGGTGAGTATCACCGTCGATCAGCTCTTCAACTGGGCGGAAGCAACCTATCCGGATCTCTTTCCGGCGGGTCCGCTCACAGTGCGTCTGTCATTCGACGGCAAGACGTTCGATGCGCGGAGCTATCCCAATGGCAATGCCCTCGGCGTCACGTTGGACGGCACGGTGTACATCTACGGTCCTTTCACCGCGACAACGACGCCCTTGGTCGTTGGGGTGATTGGCGACTATGTGTGCCAGGTCACCCCGTCGTTGTGCAACGGTGAAACAACCACCACCGACGCCGGCATCCTCCAGCTGTCGCAAGACAGCCAGGTGCTCATTCCCGCGAATGGCAAGTGGCGCTTCCTTGGGGCTGCCGACGGTTCCTCTCACGAGGTAACGACGGCGGATGTCGCCAAGGGCTGCTGGAACAGCAATCGTGTTGGCTGGCAGGGCAAGTCGCAAGCTTGCTCGGTGCCAGCGGAAGACGGGGCCATCTGGTTCTCCGGCAAAATGCCGAACAACGATCGAGGTCTCGTCACGTTGTACCTGAAGGACGGTACGGAACTCTGGCTCGACTTCAGCTCCGCAGGGGGTTGGAAGTTGTCCGGTGATCTGAAGCCGCGGATGACGCTGGGCAAGATCGATTACGGCAACAACGGCTATCAACCGGCTCGGGTCAGCGTCGTGCGTGAGCCCGATAACACCATCACCCTCACGGTGGACTCCGGGAGTGACTACGTCACCGGGTACGGCCTCAATGGTGAAATGACGGTGTTCAATCAGGACACCGAAGCCAACCCCCTCATGTTCGCTGTCCACAGTGACAAGTCGGGGGCGAACCAGACACCTGGCTGGGGATTGGGGCCGACTGCCACGTCGCCGACCGTCCACACGGCGTGGATGGATTTCGACAAGGTCTCGAAGAAACGCGTCCTTACGTTCAGGAACATGGCCTGCGCCGATCAGGTTTCGATCACGGTGTACAAGCATCTCTCGATCGTTCCTGCGGCGGACGGCAGCAAGCAAGTGACGTACGATTACGGTGCCAACGGTTTCGGCGCCGGCTGGTTCATCGTCCCAGGTGCCAGTGATTCGGACCCGCTTTTCCAGGCTGGCCCAGGAGTGATCTGGGATTCCAAGAACTTCCGAATCACCTGGAGCTTCCCGCTCTGCAAGGTCAAGACGACCTGACGAGCACGGCCAACGTGCCACGCAGTTCGCGCCCCCTCGTTTCGACGAGCGGGGCGCTTTTTCTTTTCTTTACAAAGGGGTTTATTTTCGATACAGTGAAAAGTCGGTTGTTTGACAACTTTACCCTGGGCTCGAGGTGCGAGCTGTTTTTAGAGGAGATTGCCATGAAAAAATGGCGAAGATTCCTGGGAGCTTTGCTCCTCGGATTTTCTCTGTTGTCGCCAGGTCTCGCGACCGCGGCTTCAATCACGCCTACTGAGTTCTTTGCGTGGGCTGAGCGGATATTTCCGGATATCTTTCCTCAGGGTCCAGTGACCCTGCGGGCCGTATATCCGCCGCCACCGGCACAGGGCCGCCTTTACGACTACCGCTTCTACCAGACCAATGGTGGGGTGTATCTGGCAGTGGGCGCAGACGATCAACATGTCTTTGTGCTCAACGTTTCCGACCTCGCTGCGGGCCGGACCAATCCGGTGGATTTCGGCCACGTGGACAAGTGGAAGTGCGATGCGCGGCCGGATTTGGAGGGGTGTGGTACGGCGGGTTTTACCGGGACGGTCGTCCTTTCCGGTCGCAGTGGCACCAATGTCGCGTT
>CAZHDL010000030.1:0-11891 GCA_964531045.1 uncultured Bdellovibrionales bacterium
GGCCGCTTGATGGCCGTGATGTTGTTGGTACAACTGCCTATGACCGGAGTGGTAAGGGGTCGAGTGGTGTTTTGGCAGGAGGGCCGACACGGACCATTGGAAAGTTAGGACAAGGACTCTTTTTTGATGGAGTCAATGATGAGGTATCAATGGGATCTCTAAATTATATCGATGGAGTAGCGAATGTGACACTATCGGGCTGGTTCAAGCGCAATGCAGTTTCTAATTTGGTAACCGTTGGAAACGCGGATACATCTAGTGGACGGTTTAATATTAATTTTTTTGGTGATGGCAATGTCTATATGAATGTGGGGGATTGTTCAACTACTCCATATGGCTATTTTGCTTCGAATGATACGAATTGGCACCATGTGGTCATGGTGTATGATGGCAGTCAATCAGGAAATGCTAACCGTCTCAAAGTGTATATGGATGGGACTGCTCAATCACTGACGTTTAACGGTACAATTCCAGCAACAACATGTGTCAGTTCGACAGATGAATTCCGATTGGGAAGAAACGCCGTGAGTACCACTTTTAGTACGGGAAAAATTGATGAGGTCCGCTTGTATACTCGGTCGTTGACGGAAGCTGAAGCAATCTCGCTCTATAACTCCTCACGATAGATATATCATGTCTCTTCTCAGTGAACTGCGGAATTGGCGGAACAACCAGGCTCGTATCGAGGGCGTGGAACAGTATCGCGTGTTATCCAACGCTACGTTGGAAGCACTTGTCGGGGCATTGCCGGAAACCAAAGAGGCAATGCTCCAGGTGAAGGGCATCAAGGAGGCCAAATTTGGAAAGTACGGCAAGACCCTCCTGGCTCTCATAGCGGGAGCAGGTGTGGGTGGGAGGAGTGAGAAAAAAAGAGAAAACGAAAAAAGTGTGAATGATGAATTCTTCCAGGCTTTAGGAGGTGTGTCCCAGGAAGAGCAAGTAGTACCTGAAGAAAAAACGCTTTCGGTGAGTGAATTTCTTGACGGACTCAATATTGAACTCTCCGGCATGGCGGCCCGGGAGCAGGGAGAAGTTTCAAGTGTCGATGTACGCGAGCGGGTCGTGTACTTCACACTCAAAGACGGTCGGGATGAGAGTATGCTTCCCTGTCTTATATTTCTCAATCAGTACACGCTTTCAGGAGTGGATTTGGCTATTGGAGATGAAATTATCGTCGAAGGAGCGCCCGATATCTACAAGCCCAATGGTCGGCTGTCACTTCGGGTAGGGATGATCGAGCTGTGTGGCGAGGGGGCGCTCAAGAAGGCGTATGATGCTTTGAAGCTGAAGCTGGAAGCGGAAGGTGTGTTTGCGCCGGAGAAGAAACGAGTACTCCCGGAATTTCCCACTCGGATTGCTCTTATCACTTCCGAACAGGGGGCTGCTATCGGGGACTTCACCATGAACTTGGGGGCACAGGGGTTACACGTTGGTTTCTATCCGACCAGTGTCGAGGGAAAAAAAGCCGTTTTTGAAATTATCGAAGCGCTTCGTTATTTTTCCAAACGGGCGGAGGAGTATGATATTTTGGTGCTTATTCGTGGTGGGGGGAGTTTTGAGAGTCTCCAGGCCTTTAATAATGAGGCGCTCGTGCGAGCAGTGGCCGAGTGTCCTCTCCCGACGCTTTTGGGTGTTGGTCATGAAAAGGACATCACTCTGGCAGCACTGGCCGCTGATACAATGGTGTCCACTCCAACAGCAACAGCGCGGACGCTCCGCGCGCCCTGGGATGAGGCTCGTGGTCTGGTGCGCCATTTTGAAACGCACCTGCCTATGCTGATGGAGCGTGAACTGACGCTTGTAAGAACGGAGCTCGGCACTGCCGGTGAAGCATTGCTGTATAAACTGGGGGAGTTTTTGAAATATGCTGAAGCATTGAAACAGCTCCTCTCCGAAAGGCTTTTGCTCCTCCAGGGAGCTGTGCGGGAACACCTGATGAGTCTTTCTCAGGCAAAGAAAATTTTGGAGCAGGGCTTTCTTGTTGGTATGGAGAAGGCAAAAAAAGAATTGTCCTTTGCTGAGAATTTGCTTCGTCAGTATGATCCGACTCGGGTACTCAAGCTGGGCTACAGTCTGGTAAAAAGTGGTGGCCGTATTATCAGGGATGGGACGGCTCTCCGAACGGGGGACAGGCTTGATATCGAGTTGGCGCGGGGAAGGCTCGGAGTGGTTGTAGCGGAGATACTTGATAAATAACGTAACAGAATATCTATGCCAAAGATGAATTTAAGTGATTCGCTCAAGAAGGTGCAAAATATCATTGCCTGGTTTGATGCCCAGGAAGAGGTGGATGTGGAAAAGGGATTGGAAAAAATAAAAGAAGGAACCATTCTTATCAAGGATAGCCGCGCTCGACTGAAGGAAATTGAGAATGAGTTTGAGGTCGTAAAGAGGGATCTGGAAAAAGAATAGTTTTCTTAGAGAAGTCTGTAAACCATGGAAAAAGTAACTTTTTCTCGCCATGTTCCAGACTCATCAAGGCTCTTGGGAGCCGAAAAAATTCGCCCCCAGTCAACGGCGGGACGCAGCTCTTTTTTCGAACCAAGAGCCTCGTCTCAGACAGTGGAACAGTCGATAAAAAATTCTTTTCCCTTGGTTTCTCTTTGATATTTTTTGATTCTTTGATGCGATGTTTGTGGTATAATAGAGACAAAAGAAACACAAACATGAAACGATTTTCAGGTGACATTTCAATTGTTTTGGGCGGCGCAGCCGGACAGGGGGTGCAAACGGTTGAGGCTTTGCTCGTACAGGTATTAAAGCGTGAAGGGTACCATGTTTTTGCTACCAAAGAATACATGTCTCGTATTCGTGGGGGCAGTAATTCCACGGAAATTCGCGTGACCAGTTCGCGACGAAGTTCTTTTGTAAAACGGATCGATCTGTTGTTTGCTTTGGATAAGGATGTGTTGCCGCACTTGGAGCATCGTATCGGGAAAAATACGATTGTTTTGGGTGAGCGTGACAAAGTGTGTAGTGTGACCACCTGTCCAGTCGTGAATATTCCCTTTACCCAGTTTGCAAACGAGCTTGGTAATCCGATTTATACCAGCACGGTGGCGGTCGGAGTGGTTCTTGGTATGCTTTCGGCTGATAAAAGTATTTTTCTGGAATATTTGCGTGAGCGCTTTGCTCGCAAAGGAGATGAAGTGGTGATGAAAAATATGGAGGCAGCTGAAAAAGGCTATGGCTTCGGTCATCATTTGGCCTATGATGCCGGCATCGAGATAGAAATCAAACGAGATGAAACGGTCAAGAATGAGCTGCTTCTTGATGGTGTTTCCGCGCTTGGGTTGGGAGCGCTCTCAGCTGGCTGTAACTATATTTCTTCCTACCCGATGTCGCCTGGGACGGGACTACTGACTTTTTTGGCGGAGCAGTCAGAAAAATTTGGAATAGTTGTGGATCAAACAGAAGATGAAATTGCGGCTATCAATCAAGGACTGGGGGCCTGGTACGCTGGTGCCCGAGCCATCGTGACAACGTCCGGAGGTGGCTTTTCTCTCATGACAGAAGGGGTGAGCTTGGCTGGTATGATTGAGACGCCGATAGTGATTCATATTGGTCAGCGTCCTGGCCCGGCGACCGGTCTACCAACTCGTACGGAGCAAGCTGATCTGAATTTGGCTTTGTATGCCGGTCATGGGGAGTTTCCTCGAGCTATTTTTGCTCCCGGAACCCTCGAAGAGTGTTTTATGGCGGCCGAGCAGGCCTTCTTGATTGCTGACAAATATCAGTCCCCAGTATTTATTCTGACGGATCAGTATATTCTGGATTCACTTGGGAGCTTTCCTCAAAAAAATCTCCACAAACAAACATGGACACATCAGATTGTGGAAACAAACAGTGATTATAAACGGTATGTCGTGACCGAAACAGGAGTGTCTCCACGGGGTATTCCGGGGTTCGGCGAAGGCTTGGTGGGTGTCGATAGCGACGAACACGATGAGGCGGCTCATATTACAGAGAGCGCTCTGGTACGGCTGGCTATGCATGAAAAACGGTTAAGGAAAATGACGGGTATTCGTGAAGAAGCGCTGCTGCCGACTGAAATTGGTGATGTCGCACACGCTGACACGGTCATTATTGTATGGGGATCCAATCGGGGAGTTATAGAGGAAGCCCTCGAGTTGCTTGATCGGGAAGATATGGCGGCTCTACACTTCTGTCAGGTGTATCCGTTACCCATAAAGACAAAAAAACTTTTGGCAAAAAAGAAAATTGTGGTACTGGAAAATAATGCGAGTGGCCAGTTCGCTGATCTTTTGAAGTTGGAGTACGGCATCAAGGTCTCAGAGAAGATTCTGAAGTATGATGGAGATCCATTTTCTGTCGAGGAAGTGGTAGAAAAATTAAAAGCCCTCATTCCTTAGTTGTTTTCCATACTCCTATGATAGATAAAAAATTATACGATATGCCCAAGGAGACGGACATGGCCTGGTGCCCGGGTTGTGGAAATTTTCCTATTTTGAATATTGTCAAAATGGCTTTGGCTGAGCTCGATATCCTTCCGCAGGACGTAGTCATCTGTTCCGGTATCGGTCAAGCGGCCAAGACCCCGCACTATCTCCGGGTCAATTACTTCAATGGTTTGCATGGTCGGGCGCTGCCACCAGCTATCGCTATCAAGACGACAAACCCTCAGTTGACGGTGATTGCGGAGAGTGGGGATGGTGATACCTATGGTGAGGGTGGCAATCATTTCACCCATACTATTCGTCGCAATCCTGATATTACCAGTATTGTCCACAACAACATGGTCTATGGGCTAACCAAAGGCCAAGCTTCACCGACTTCGGAGAAAGGCATGAAAACACCGGTACAGATAGGAGGTGTAGTGCTCGAGCCGTTTAATCCGCTCGCGACAGCGATTACATTGGGGGCAACCTTTGTAGCGCGCGTTTTTTCAGGAGATATCATGCAGTCAAAAGAGATTATCAAAGCGGCCATACAACACAAGGGCTATGCTTTAGTAGATGTGTTTCAGCCCTGCGTCGTTTTCAACAAGCAAAACACCTACCAGTGGTTCAAGCAAAACACCTACTATCTCGATGAAGCGCACGATAAGACTGACAAGATGAGAGCTTTGGAACTTGCTTTCAATACGGAGCGTATGCCGCTCGGGATTTTGTATCAGATTTCTGGTCGACCATCGTATGAAACTCTGGTGCGGCAGGGGAATGACTCGCTCTTTGAAAGAGTATCTGATGAAAGTCGACTTCAAAAACTTCTTGAAACATACCGATAAGAAAAAAACCACTCAAGCAGAGTGGTTTTTTCTTAATCTAGCCCGAGTTGGATGCGGGCTTCCTCGGTCATTTTTTCAGCGGTCCAGGGCGGATCGAAGGTGAGATCAACGACGATATCTTCGATGGCCTCAAGCTCCATGACACGATCTTCGATTTCCTTTTGGATCTGACCAAAAAGCGGACAGCCAATAGTAGTGAGCGTCATGGTAATGGTACAGACGCCCTCTTTTGAAACTGCGATGCCATAGATAAGTCCCAAATCAACGATTGACACCCCCAATTCGGGGTCAAGCACGAGTTTTAGTTTCACTCGCACTTGATCTGAAATGTTGTTTTGAAGTTTCTCAGTCATTTTGGTCAGTGAATCATGAATTTTGAATCTCGAATCTTGGTTTTGGTAATAAAAAGCTTTCTTAATTCTAGAAAGCTTCTTATCGCTCAAGATTCCAGTTTCGAGAATCTACTCTGGGAAGATAACTTTCCCGGTTTCGTCTTTGATGATAATGGCAGCCACAGGACAGGCGCGAGCCGCGTTCAAAATTGTCTCTTGGTCATCTTGATCAACGGTAGCGAGGATTCCGGCTTTTCCGGTATCGTCGAGAGCAAAGCTGTTGGCAGCCATGGCCGTACAGGGGGCAGCACCGATGCAGACACCGTGATCAACTTCGACGGTCCAACCATTCTTGAGAGTGATAGGACCAGCTACTTTGGCTTCATCTTTCCATTGTGACATACACTTAGTGTTAAATGATTACCTTTTCGTATTTGAGAATTTGGCTGTAATACATCGTTGAGAATATCTCTGTTGTAATTTCCAAATCCCAATTTTCAATTTCCAAACAATAAACCAATATCCAATTTTCAATTATTGAAACATTGTAACATTGAGAAATTTACTGAAAATTGTAAATTGATACTTGAAACTTATTTTGGCGAAGCCAAAGTCTTCTTGAGTGTCTCAAGCGACAGGAGGCCACACTTGATCCGACTGGGAGAGAGTGTCACACCAAGGAGTACGAGCACGTCTTTGGGCGTAAGAGCGAGGGCTGCTGCAACCGACTTCCCTGTTACGGACTCAGTAAGGAGAGAAGCTGAGGCCTGAGAGATGGCGCAACCGACCCCGGAAAATCGCACCTCTTCAATGATATCATTTTTGACGACGATGTCCATTTGAAGCTTGTCGCCGCAACTGGCATTGAGCGCCTTGGCCCGATGGGTAGGGTGGTCAAGGGTACCGTGACAGCGGGGATTGCGGTTGTGGTCGAGGATGATGTCCTGGTAGATATCGCTCATACGAGGGAGAAAAGAGTACGAATTTCTTTCAGGCCGGCAATGAGCTTTTCGATATCATCCTCCGTGTTGTAGACGGAGAGGCTGAGACGAGTGGTAGCAGGGAGATGTAGGGTCTCATGGAGCGGAGCAGCACACTGGAGACCGGCACGGACACAGATGTTTTTTTCACCTAACAGATGAGCGACATCATGCGGATGAATTCCTTCTACGACAAAAGAGATGATACCGCTTCTCTGTTCCGGATCGAGAGAGCCTATGATACGCAGGGTATCACCAAACTCTTCTGTGAGACGGCGCAGGGTGTAGGCGATGAGATTTTGTTCATGACTGCGGATAGCGGTCAATCCAATGGATTCAATAAAGGTGATAGCAGCTCCCAGGCCGATGGCGCCAGCAATGTGAGGAGTGCCGGCTTCAAAGCGGGCGGGCACATCCTTGTAGATCGTTTCTTTGGCGCAGGCATCAAGCACCATGCCACCACCAAAGGCGACCGGAGAGAAGGTGGTGAGGAGCGCATATTTCCCATAGAGGACACCGATGCCGGTGGGACCAAACAATTTGTGTCCGGAAAAGGCAACGAAGTCAGCATCCCATGTGCCGACATGCACAGGGAAGTGCCCGACCGCTTGGGCAGCATCAACAACGGTGAGAACATCGGGATTGATCTTTTTGGCGCGGGTGATAAGTTCCGCGACGGGATTCATGATGCCAAGCACATTGGATACAGCAGAAAAGATCATGCCTTTGGTGCGAGCATCAACCAGAGAGTTGAGTGATTCAAGTGTGAGGCGTCCATCACTCTCAATTGGAAGAATACGTAGTTCCACCTGAGAGGTTTTTGCTAATTCTTTCCAAGGGAGGAGATTGGAATGATGTTCGGCAGCGGTAATAATGAGGTTGTCTCCTCGAGTGAGACGCGATGCGATGAAAGTGGCTGCGAGATTGAGAGACGCGGTCGTGCCGGCAGTGAAGATAATTTCTTCTGGTTGCTCTGCGCCAAGGAAGGTGGCGACGGTTTGCCTCGACTGTTCAAAGGCAGTGGTGGCCTGTTCTGCTAGGGGATAGATGCCGCGAGCAATATTGGAACTGATATTTTCATAATAGTTCGTCACGGCAGCGATAACAGAAGCCGGCTTGAGGGCTGTGGCAGCAGAATCAAGATAGACGAGTTCTGGGTGCTTGATAAAAATGGGGAAGTTTTTTTTGACAGAAGTGCTCTCCATACAGGGGAAGGAAGGTTAGCGAGTGAGTCCTAACAAGGCTACCACTTTTTCTTTTTCCTGAGAAGTAACGAGTTCGCCGAGTGTTTCGACAGAGGAAGCAAGGAAACCGTCAATGAGGAGCTTCGTTGCCTGTGTCGGAGAGAGGCCGCGAGCAGTAGCAAAAAAGAGTGCATCTTTGTTGAGCGGGCTCGTAGTGGCGGCGTGATGACAGCGGACATTACTCGTCAGTATTTCGAGGGCGGGTTTGGAAAAAGCTTTGGCCAAGGGCGAGAGGAGAAGATTACGATTTTCTTGAGAAGCATCAGAGAGAACGGCTTCTGGCGCGATGTGCAGTGTCCCTCGGTAAGAAAACACACTCTCTTCATGGAGGATGCTTTTGACGAGAACTCGTGAAACGGTCTTGGGTGCGAGGTGTTTTTGCGAAATATGTAGTTGGCATTGCTCTGTACCGGTGCCAACAAAAAAAGCAAAGATATGTGCTGCTGCGCCATTTCCGAGGAGCTCAAAGGTGAGCGTATCACTGCGATTGAGCATGAAAAACACAACCTGCTCGTTTTCCTGCAAGCGGTAGAGTGACTTGGTATCATTGGAAATATCTTGGAATGTCATCATAAGGAGTGATTGTTATCCGATGGAGCCCTTCATTTCATGACTTATGAGACGATTGAGTTCGATGGAATATTCAAGAGGAATTTCTTTGACGACCGGATCGATGAAGCCGTTGACCAAGAGTCCTTCGGCGTCACCCTTCGTGATGCCACGCGAAGTCAAGTAAAAAAGTTTTTCTTCCCCAATACGTTCCACTGTTGCTTCGTGAACGAGTTCGGCACTTTCTTCGTTGATACGCATCGTTGGATAGGTGTCGGAGCGAGACTGGTCATCGAGGAGGAGCGCGTCACAGACAACGGACGCCTTGGCATTCTTGGCTCCCGTTGCTATATGTACCAGACCGCGATACGAGGTCCGGCCGCCATCTTTGGCAATGGATTTGGAGATAACACGCGATGTGGTGTCGCTTGCGAGGTGTACCATCTTGGCACCGGCATCTTGGTGCTGATCACGACCGGCATAGGCGATGGAGAGGACTTCGCCTCTCGCACCACGTCCTGCCAGGTAGACGGCCGGGTATTTCATAGTGACACCGCTCCCAATATTGCAGTCAATCCATTCCATGACGGCGTTTTCTTCTGCTCGGGCACGTTTGGTCACGAGATTGTAGATATTTTTACTCCAGTTTTGAACAGTGGTGTAGCGGACACGGGCATTCTTTTTGACAAAGATTTCCACGACAGCAGAGTGGAGCGAGGAAGTGGTATAGATGGGAGCGGTGCAGCCTTCGATGTAGTGCACATAACTTCCTTCCTCGGCGATGATCAGGGTGCGTTCAAACTGACCAAAAGCTTCAGCATTGATACGGAAATAGGCCTGGAGCGGCAGATCCACGCGCACACCTTTGGGGACATAGACAAATGATCCGCCGGACCAGACAGCAGAGTTGAGGGCGGCAAACTTATTGTCCTGTGGAGGGATAAGGGTGCCAAAATATTCTTTGACCAACTTCGGATATTTTTTGACAGCCGTGTCCATGTCGCAGAAAATGACCCCCAAACGGTCAAGCTCACGACTGACGCTTTCGTAGACAACCTCGGATTCATACTGGGCCGATACTCCGGCTAAAAACTTCTTCTCTGCTTCCGGCACGCCGATTTTGTCATAGGTGTCTTTGATTTCCTGTGGCAAATCTTCCCAAGAATTGGCTTGTCGGTCAGTAGCCTTGAGGTAATAGGTAATGGCATCAAAATCAATCGGAAAGAGATTGGCTCCCCAGGAGGGCAACGGCTTTTTGGTAAAAATTTCGTAACTGCGCAAACGAAAATCACGCATCCAGGCGGATTCGTCTTTGACGAGGGAGATTTCACGCACCACTTGCTCACTGATACCGGTCTTGGTTTTGTGCACGGAACGTTCCGGCATAGAAAAGCCAAATTTATAGTCATCGAGATCAAGTGCGTCGTTTGGATTTTTTTTCATAACAGTGAGAAACTACAGGGCTTCAAAGCCTTTCTGTTCGATGAGAGTTGCCAAAGTGGCATCGCCTGATGTGACGAGGCGGCCTTCTTTCAAAACGAGTACCGCATCCGGAGAGACATACTTGAGGAGCCTGGTCGAGTGGGTGATGAAAATAAGCGTCGTCTCTTTGGGGAGGTGTTTTTTCAAAAAAGTAGCGATGGTTTTGAGGGCATCGACATCAACACCGGTATCGATTTCATCAAAAAGAGCAAAGCGTGGCGCGAGCATGACCGCCTGCAATGCTTCCAGTTTCTTTTTTTCACCGCCGGAAAATCCAACGTTGAGGGAGCGTTTGAGGAGTTCATCTTTGATGTGGAGTTCTTTGGCGTACGCCTGCACTTGTCGATGAAGTGATACGGGATCCATCTTTTTTTCAAGAGCGATACGGAGAAGATCAAAAATAGTCACGCCAGGAATTTCGAGCGGTGCTTGAAAAGAAAGAAACACACCGAGATGAGAGCGTTTGTCTGGAGAAAGATTCTTCAGGTTTTTGGAGCCATCGAGAATTTTGGCGCTTCTCGAGAGCGTCAGGCTCGGATGTCCCATGATGGCCGATGCCAGTGTGGATTTTCCAGAACCGTTTGGCCCCATGATGGCATAGGTTTTTCCGGGTGCAAAAGTAAACGAAATATCATGGAGAATTTTTTTCTTATCGATGGCAACGGAGAGATTCTTGAGCGTGAGCATAGGTTAGGATTGATGGGACGTATTTTTTGGGATGAGACTTTGCAGCGTGATTTGAGAAAGAGATTTTTCGATTTCCGTTTCGAGGGTGCGCCAGACCTCGCTCGTTTGGCAGTGACTGGGCTGAAAGCAGGGGAGAACTCCTTTGGAGAGCGGCGCCGATAGTTTCATGGGTCCATCGAGCACGGTTTGGATTTCCCAAACGGTCATGTGGGTGGCTGGTCGGGAGAGCGCGTAGCCACCACTCACTCCTTTTTTGGCGGTTACCAGGTCAGCCTTACGAAGGGACTGGAAGATTTTTTCCAGATAATCTTCCGGCAGATGCTCCTGTGCTGCCAGGGCATGAATAGAGAGCGGCTTTGTGGCTTGAGCAAGGGCCAATACGGCGCGCAGCCCGTAGTAGGATTTTTTGGAAATTTTCATACCCGCAAGTGAAACTTTGACAATCCTTTTTAAAATTGTTGAATATTGGTTAATCTCTGGCTTACTGAGAGCTTAGCTGAGAGGGTTGTTTTGCGAGTGCCCGGTCAAAGTTCTACTACCGGGAATAATTCGGACTAAATTTGTCTGATTTAGAATACCAGAGAGGGAAAAACTTGTCAATTGGATTCGATTTTGATACAAGTGAGAGACCCGTAACTTGGAGAATTCAAATGAATGACAGGGATGCCCTGAGCGCGCTCTTACAGAGCCCGGGCTTCCTGCTTCAGGAGCTCGGTGTGCATGAGGTATGTCTTTATCGCTGGCGCTCGAGAGAGTGGCAGTGGCTCTCGATTGCTCAGCTAGATGAAGAAATTTGGCAGAGTGGTGAAGCACTCGTATTTCGTCAGATGAATGACGGGAATGCGGCTATTATCCGGTTCGGTTGCTGTCTATCAGTGTCCTTGCCGTGGCACCAGGAGTCGAGCTATACCCTGGTAACCATTCGGCCTAACTATGCTGGGAACGGAAGAAATTTCCTCGTTTCTCTTCGCGATAAAGAAGCAGGAGAACTCAGCTATTGGCCTGTCGAAGTGATGAAACGCCTGAAGCGATTGTCTTTTGACCCAACAGACATGGTGTTGCCGTGGTAGAACCTCTTATACGATCCGAGAATCTCGGTGCGTACCAGGGGTTTCTTTTTTTGTAAAAATATCCTACACTAGGTCAGTTATACTTCTACTATGAAACCATTCCTGGGATTTTGGGGGCAACTAAAAAAACCATTTTTTGTCTTGGCACCTCTGGCGAATGTCACAGACGCTGTTTTTCGTGCGCACATTGTGAAGCACAGCAAGCCAACCGTATTCTGGACGGAGTTTGTGTCGGCCGATGGATTGTGTCACCCGAAGGGGCGCGAGGCGTTGATACGAGATCTCAAGTATTCGGAAGC
>CAZHDL010000031.1:0-1333 GCA_964531045.1 uncultured Bdellovibrionales bacterium
TGCGCAGGTCATCTTCAAGAGCGGATGAGTAGTCAAAATGATCCTCAAGTGGCTTCTTATCCCAGCGTGTCACGAAAATAATATCCTCAATCCCGGCTTCCACCAGTTCTTCCACCACGAGCTGAATAATCGGCTTGTCGACAATGGGCAGCATTTCTTTCGGCATGGACTTGGTGGCCGGCAACAGCCGGGTACCACTCCCGGCGACCGCAATCACCGCTTTCTTAATCTTCTGAATGGGAGCTTGAGACATAGGAGAGTGCTATTACTTCTTAAGTGAAACTATTTTCTTATACTCGACGTTGAATTCCGAAATCGCTTCATTGATCATCGGATGCATCCGTTCACCAAGCTTGTGCTCCCGAGCAAACGCCCCGGCCTCAAACAGCGACTCGTGTGTGCCCGTATCAAACCAGGCGCCCTGTATCACGCGCACATCGAGTTCTCCGGATTCCAAGTAGAATTTCTGCAAATCCGTAATTTCCAATTCACCACGAGACGACGGAGCAAGCGTCTTGGCCGCTGCAATCGCTCGTTTATCAAAAACATACACTCCCGGGATAGCGTAGTGACTCTTTGGTTCAGTCGGCTTTTCCTCAATACTCTGCACCTTATTATCAGATCCAAATTCTACCACACCAAACCGCTCCGGATCTGGTACCTCCTTGGCAAAAATACGTCCACCCTTGGTAAAGGTCTGAATGGCTTCGGTAAAATCATCCTCAAAAATATTGTCTCCCAAAACGAGGGTTGATGACTCGCCATCGAGGAAGTCTTCGGCCAAGACGTAGGCCTCGGCCAGGCCACGCGGCGATTTCTGTACTACGAACGAGAGATTGACGCCAAACTTCCGAAAGAGTGAACCCAAGAGGTTGAGGAAGCTCCCGGAATGCTCCGGGGACACGATGATGAGAATATCCCGAATACCCGCTTTGATGAGCGTGTTCAATGGATAAAAAATCATCGGCCGATCATAGACCGGCAACAACTGCTTGGAGGTGATAGCTGTGAGCGGGAGCAATCGCGTCCCTGTCCCACCGGCCAAAATGATACCTTTCATAGGTTTGGTTTATTTATAAACAGGAAATTGCTTGCACAGCGTTTTGACTGTCTTTCGAATATCACGCAATACTGTGTCATTGCCCCCGGAACGAAGCGCTTCGTCGATACAGCCGGCCACGACTTTCATGTCCGTCTCCTTGAGACCACGCGTCGTCACAGCGGGCACACCGATGCGCACGCCGGAAGGATCCATCGGTCCACGCGGATCATCCGGGATGACATTTTTATTGACCGTGATTCCGATCTCATCGAGCAGATGTTCAGCCTCTTT
>CAZHDL010000031.1:1343-3634 GCA_964531045.1 uncultured Bdellovibrionales bacterium
TCCCGGCGATACCGTACGTCGCGACAACATCGATGACAATCATATGATTCTCCGTTCCTCCAAAGAGCAGTACCGCTCCTCGTTTGGTCATCTCCTTTTCCAAAGTCTTGGCATTCTTCAAAATTTGTTTGGCGTATGTCCGAAACGACGGCGCCAGCGCTTCGCCAAACGCCACAGCCTTAGCGGCGATCACCTGCATATGTGGGCCACCCTGAGTACCAGGAAATACCGCCTTGTCGATAGCCTTGGCAAAGGCCTCCTTGCACAGAATCATACCTCCACGGGGACCACGGAGCGATTTGTGTGTGGTAGCGGTTACGACATCAAAGTGCGGTACTGGATTGGGGAGTGCCCGGCCTGCCACCATACCGGCGATGTGTGCCATATCCATCATGGTGATGGCTTTCACTTTTTTTCCAATGGCGACAAATTTTTCGTAATCAATTTGACGGGTATAGGAAGAAAATCCGGCCAACAGCAACTTCGGCTTGACCTCTTTTGCCAGCGCCTCGAGTTTTTTGTAATCAATCGTTCCATCCGCCTCCGTTTTGTAGCGGACAAAATTATACACCTTGGCCGGCAAGGTCACCGGATGACCATGGGTCAGGTGTCCTCCGTGCGACAAATCCATACCGAGCACCGTGTCTCCCGGCTCCAAGAGTGCCGCATACACTGCCAGGTTGGCCTGGGCACCAGAGTGCGGTTGCACATTAGCGTGTTCCGCTCCAAACAGCTTCTTGGCTCGTTTGATGGCCAGTGTTTCAACCACATCGGTAAACTCCTGTCCACCGTAGTAACGGCGCCCAGGATACCCTTCGGAATATTTGTTAGTCAAAACCGTTCCAAGCGTCTCTAGCACTGCCTTCGAAACGTAGTTCTCAGAAGCGATCATCTCCAGTCCCTCCTCTTGGCGTTTCTCTTCCCCCGTGATGGCAGCATAGACCTCGGCATCGGACCGTTTCAGAATCTCTTGTTTCATAAAAAATTTCATTGGTGATATCCCTATGGTACCAAGAAACTGCCCTTTCTGCACCATTGACAAAATGATAAAAAAGGTGTATAATTAATACCAAGTGCCAAAAAAACCACTCTCTTTTCAGGGGGTGGTTTTTCTCTTCATTCTTGCAAAAAATCCTCCAACGCCTCGGTATAGGGTCGTAATTTCGGTCGTTTGGTATTGAGAAGACCAGAACAACTTGGACGGCAGGCTGGCCGAGAAAAAAACTCTCCCGAAACCGGTGTCACGCGCATCTCTTTTCCCGCCAAACGATAGAGCTCCTGTGCTGCTTCATACCACGTTGCTGTCCCCTCATTTGCCAGGTGATAGATGCCCGAGTCACTCTTTGCCTCGATAAGTGCCTTTGTGGCCATAGCCAGGTCAGGCGCATAGGTGAAGCAACTTTTTTCATCATCCACCGCCTGTATCTCCTGTTTGACAGCCGACTGCTCCAGCATCACCGCAAAAAAACTACGCTTAGCCTCGGCGCTCTTGCCGGGATGACCGAAAAGTTTGGACAGTCGAATGATATAGTACGTTCCGTTATGCTCCCGTACTGTTCGTTCTCCGGCGTACTTACTCTCTCCATACCGATTGATAGGATTTGGGAGAGACCGTTCGTCATACCCCACTTCATTGGCACCGGCCCCGCAGCATCCCCCCGCTTCGCCCAAAGCTCCCCGAGGCGAGCCGCCACAACAACCGGTCGTGGCTTTGTTCTTTTCTAAAGCACCATCAAACACATAGTCTGTCGAATAGTGCACGAGCAGAAATCCAAGGCTGACACCAAGTGCCGCCAGCTTCCCCGGTACATCACGATTGAGCACCACTGCCTTCTGGTACTCCACATCATCTGTTTCACACTTGTCGACAGCATTGTACGCCACCGCATTGAGAATGAGCGCCGGTTGCAGCTCTCGCACCCTTTGTTCCAAAAGAGAAAAATCCGTGACATCGATATCTTCCCGATCCCATGCGGTCACAGAATAGTGTTCATCACGAGAAAAAACCCGCACCAATTCCTGGCCCAGCATCCCGAGACTCCCCAATATGAGTACCTTCGTTGTTTCCATTGGTTCAGTATACCAAACAACCGAGATATGCCCCAAACCTTCTTGAAACGAGTGGCTCTTGATAAAATCGGCTTTTACCCCTACACTACTCTTTCAGTGGATTCCGCCTCCACTGAAAAACAGCTTCCACAACATCCTTGTGAAGGAGGAAAGACATGCGGGGAAATACTTTTTTGGGGATCCTTATCCCCCTCGTATTCTGCGGATTCGTCCTCATCCTC
>CAZHDL010000031.1:3644-4929 GCA_964531045.1 uncultured Bdellovibrionales bacterium
GTTTCTCTGGATGAAGCGACGGAGCGCTGCCGCTCAACTGGCACGGGCCCGAGACACCTTCGTTGCAGCGCTGGCGAGTAAGGGCATCGAAATTAGCCCCGCCCTTATCAGGACCGAGCGAGACACCAACGCGATTGTCTGTGAAGCCCACTACGGGCGGGCTCATTTCGCATATGGTGAATACCACTCGGATGGTCGAATGTTCGTAGGTCAATATTGCAATCCAAACGGAGACCGTGGCAAGTCCTTCTGGTACCCCGCCACTCCCGCCCCCTAGTCCGCAGAGACAGCGTTCTCGAGCGGCTTTTTTTTGAAAACTTTTCTACTTCATCGAAAGAGCCTGCAAACTCCCACTCTGAAACCCATGAGCATGACTCCCGAAAGGAATCCCGTACACCCTCCCCCAGAGATCAACTTCTATTCTTTGTCCATCCGAAAGCGTAGCCACCAAGTACTGGTGCGGTGAAACAAACCAAATATACGTCCAACGAGCCTCTATGTCCTCCGGTTGAAATTGTCCGCTCGCCACGAGAAGCGTGCGGAGAAGATAATTCATATGGTGACACTGAAGAAACCCTTGGATATTCCACAGCGTCTCGATATCGGAAAGAAACAAACGGTCAAGACGAAGAAAAGTCAGCATTCGGTACCCCCGATATTTTTTTGCTAACACATCATAGACATATCTCAATGCCGCTTCTTGTGTCGATTGGGCACCGATCGTCTGTGCCAGCATCTGCATCTCATGCGGAAGGAGATGAAGAGGAGCGACAGACGAACGAGTTAACCATGGATTTAAAAATTGTAGTAATAATTTCATATGATTATGCCTGACTATCTCTTCGTTCACGAATTTTCTGCACCTTGTGATCGAGTGCTTTCATGATATCAACATCCATGGCTTTGGCGAGCATAAATGTCGTGATGAGCACGTCGGCAAATTCATCCTCGAGATGCGAAGCCTCTCGTCCATTCATTTTTTCTGCCCGCTGCCCATCGATGGAAGCCAGCACTTCATCACACAGCTCGCCATACTCTTCTCCGAGTTTGATAGTTCGAGCAAACACATGCTCCCGCTCGCTGAAATCTCCTACTCGCCGTGCCCGAAAATACGCATCCTGGTCACTGATAAACTGCTGCAATTCTTCGATGGTCATACTGATAAAAATTGAGAGAAATCATGTGTCGAACCTTCGGTCATATCAACATACGTGATACCGAGTGGCTCAAGGAGCATAGTCGGAATACGACGCGTCGGTCCAAGCTCTATCCCCTGTCGAAGCAT
>CAZHDL010000031.1:4939-11881 GCA_964531045.1 uncultured Bdellovibrionales bacterium
TGCACCGGGAAGACAACTTTGGGTTTGATCAATTTGGCATACTCTACGGCATCTTCGAGCTTCATCCATGGTCCAGCCACCGGCAATGCCAGCACGGCAATATTCTTCTTGGGGTTATGAAAAGAATCACCAGGATAAAAGAGTGTCTCATCAATAAAAAATCCCGTGTTTTGCACTGCTGGTAGCTCATGATGAACACAGGCATGCTCACTCCCACAACTTTCGATACGCACCCCTTTCACAACTACCACCTCACCATCCGCAATGAGTGTGTACGTAATTCCCGCTTCATCCAAAATTTTCCCCACTCCAGCATGAGAAAATACCCGAGCTTTTGGGTTCTTAAGAAGTACCGAACGCAGACTCTCCACATGCACATGATCCTGATGTTCGTGAGTGATGAGGATAGCATCAATCCCCTCCACTTCCGGTGTGACATTATAATTCCCGGGATCAGTCAGTATCCTAACGCCTTTCACTTCGATCAAAAGACAGCAATGGCCAAATTTAGTGATAATCATATTATTTTTCCAAATTCAAAAATTCCATCTCTGGTCATCACGCATTCCTAATCATCAAAACTAGTTCACAATTCCGAAGAGTAAACGATAGCTACCTACAGCCGCGCACAATCCAAAGATTAACAAACGCAACCCAATTACAAAAACATGCGCAGTTGGATGGGTCGTAGGTGATGCATAGTCAAAAAAAGTGTCTATACCAGCCCTACTTCGATACTTCAGGCAATACCAAATACCCCAAATTCCAGAAATCAACAGGAAAATATTAACGAGCATAGAAATATTTATTTATCCAATTTCAAAAACTCACCTTCGCTTACTACATCAATCTGACCATCAATAATTTTCAGAGCAGAGGCGTCATCGAGAGCGTAGACCGTTGTTGGAAATTCAGACGCCAGAGAACGAAGCAGTCCTTCTCGCAAATGTGCAAAATAGTCAGAGTTATAGTGAGGCAAAATAGTGCAATCAACGAGCGCAAATCCCTGGTCACTGCCTTCAAATATTTCTTCTGGGAGAATAGTCCGGATCAGTTTTTCTGACAAGAGATTGCCCACCACCATACTCCCCGCACTGATACCCATGTATACTTTTGTCTTCAAGAGTTCTGGAAGAGCATTAGCAACACCGGACTCGCGCATCATTCGACTCAAATACTGTTCGTCGCCACCACCAAAAACTATAAGATCAGCCATTGAAAATCGCTTCTCCCAATTGTCTCTCGGTACTGCTGAAATATCAACAATATCTACTGATTGAAATCCCTGTTTCACAAAATACTGGATATCTTCAACGAGCCAACTTTTATCGTCCGCTACGAGCGTAGCTGCCGTCGGCACAAATGCCACACTCGTCTCACTGGCCGACTTCCCAAGCAATTCAAATAGCGCCTTTTCAATCGAGAGATTACTTATTCCACCTGATGTGAGAAGAAATTTCATAATTACCGTTTATTGTACTGATTCTCGTAATACGCTTGATACTCGCCGCTCTTCACGTTTTTCCACCAAGCTTCGTTTTCTTTAAACCACTCAACTGTTTGAGTAAGGCCATCTTCAAGGATCACGGTTGGTTCCCAGCCGAGCTCGTTCTTTATTTTTGAGAAATTGATAGCATAGCGTCGATCATGCCCGGCTCGATCCTCGACATACTCGATACTACTCTCGTCTTTACCGAGAAGTTCAAGGAGTTTTTTTGCAATCCAGATGTTTTCTTTTTCCGCATTCCCGCCTACACAGTAGGTCTCACCAAGCTTGCCCTGGTGGAGAATCAGGTCAAGAGCACGGCAGTGGTCCTCCACAAAAAGCCAGTCCCGCACCTGGAGACCATCGCCATAAATTGGAACTGTCTTCCCCTCAAGCAGATTGGTGATAGCAAGCGGTATCAATTTCTCCGGGAAATGATAGGGTCCGTAGTTGTTGGAGCAGTTGGAGATAGTCACCGGCAACCCATAGGTATGAAAATAGGCGCGGACGAGGTGATCCGAGGCAGCCTTGCTGGCGCTGTAGGGACTGCGCGGATCATAGGGAGTTGATTCATCAAACGGTGCATCGTCTTTCCCGAGTGCCCCGAACACTTCGTCGGTCGACACGTGATGAAAGCGCTTGCCGTGTTTCTTGGCCGCCTCAAGGAGCGTGTACGTGCCATGCACATTGGTTTCAACAAAAGCGCCCGGATCCATGATGGAGCGATCAACGTGTGATTCGGCAGCAAAATGAACGACACTGTCACATTCTCTCACTAGTTCATCCACCAGAGCCGCATCCGTAATATTCCCTTTTACAAAACGATGGCGAGTGTTTCCTTCTGCCGCGCGCAAATTCTCCAGATTTCCGGCATAAGTCAGGGCATCCAGTGTCACCACCTCGTACTCCGGATATTTCCCGAGCATGAAGTGGACGAAGTTACTCCCTATAAACCCTGCCCCGCCTGTTACCAGTAACCTCATAGTATTATTTTTTATAATCAAATTCTTTCTCAATATCCTGAAGCAATGGATGCTGCTGATCTTTTTCTGAAACGATCGGTGTCTCCACTCCCCACGGTATACCGAGTGCCGGGTCATTCCATATCACCCCACGATCGTGCTCCCGTGAATACGCTCCCGTGCACTTGTAGGTGAAAAACGTGTCATCTTCCAGCGTCACAAACCCGTGCGCAAACCCCTGTGGTATCCACAGCTGCCGATGATTGTCACCCGAGAGCTCCACACTTACATGTTGTCCAAATGTCGGCGAACCGAAACGAATATCAACTGCCACATCAAGGACCCGGCCTCGAAGAACTGAGACCAACTTCCCCTGGCCAAAAGGCGGCGCCTGATAGTGTAACCCTCGGAGTACTCCTTTTTTGGAAACAGAAAAATTATCCTGGACAAAATGTTCCTCCGGAGGAAGATTGAGTGTCAAAGTGTACCGTGTTTCTTGGAATGTCTCCATGAAAAACCCTCGCTCGTCAGTATAGACATCCGGCGTGATAATAAGCACTCCCTCTAAAGTGGTCTTTTCAATGTTCATAAAAAAATTTTATTCTTCAAAAAAGGCAATATTCCTCATCGAGGCCTTTGGTCCAAGCACTTCCCTCGCGTTCTTTTCATAGAATCTTGGAAAGTGAGTATTCCAGAGTTGCTCTGCGATATCATAATCATTCATAAAATGCTTCATCATTCTATCTTTATCCCCATGGTAATATTGTTTCACATATTCAATAACTGACAGAGAAAGGATATGTGCCTGGAGTCCGTTAAAAGTATCTTCTACCGGAGTCTCAAGAGTGGGCGGGTCAATAGCAACTCGAATGCCAGGGAATTTACTGCCATCAGGAGCCTCCAGGGCTACTCCGCCGAAGATTCCAGTATCAGCATGCCGGTCATGGTACTGCCAATTGTTCTGGAAATGTTCTGTCACAATTTTTGCTGCTCCATCAAATGAATCCTCAGGAACATACACAATAACAGAATCCCGTGAATTCGTATCACCAAGGAGTGTTTTTATTTGAAAATCTGCTGGCAAAGAATCAATATTTTGAACTAATTTTTCAGCAAGCTCTTTCACCAGATAAACAGGTCGATCCGTGAGTGCCGCTTTGATATTGATACGATACACCCGACCGCCCTTCTGATAATTCTCACTTTTAATGATATCGAGAGCAGTGCCATTTCCTTTTACTTTTAGTCCTGGGATATTCCCCATCCGTATTTGCTCAAAATACTCTTCGGCTATATCGAGGAGACGGTCATCTTCTTGCAAAAATGCATCCACGGCCGCAGCGCCTTCTATTTTTTGCAAACGACGAATATACTCATTCGTTTGCCTATTGAGCTTATGTGAGTCACCAGCAGCCTCTTGGAAATCCTCAAAGGAATCGAAGTTCTGTATATCCGGCAAGTCAAAAGTCACTACGCAAGTTTTCAAATCTAGCGCGTCATGTAGTCTTCTTGTATCTGAATTTGAATCCCGCTCGTATGTCTTCTGGTCAGTATTCGCTAAGTCAGCAAGAACAATCTTGAGCGCATGACCCAAGTGTCTTTCAATAGAATTCTCTTTTGCTTTATAGTATTCAATCGAGCCATGTCGAACTTCTTGCTGTTCGTGCTTTGCTACGGGCTGTTTCGGAAAGCTTGGAAATGCTTCTGGCATAGTCGTGAGATTGGATTCCTTCCATTTTATCCTACTTTCCTCAATAAGAAAACCGCCCTGCAAGGGCGGTTTGCGATACTAGAGACGAATGTCATTCATAACATCATCAAGGGTCTTCTTTTCCCTCTCTTCGGCCGGCTTGGCAGCATCGGCAGTCGGAGCGGCAGCAAACGAATCACGCGATTCACGCTGCGGACGGAGCGATCCTTCCGGTTCATTGATTTTCAGGTTAACCCGAGCATTGTTTCGCGCACCGATGACGCGGAGCAGTGTACGAAGCGCCTTGGCAGTCATACCTTCGCGACCGATCACCATGCCCATATCCTGCGGATTGACATCGAGGGTGATGAGCACGCCCATTTCATCAATCTTCCGTTCTACCTTCACATCGTCCGGATTATCCACGAGCATCTTCACGACGTACTCGATGAAATCCCGATCCTTCATTGCGTTGTCAGTCATAAGACTAGAGCCATCACGAATTAAAATTCCCCTACCGACATACTACTCTTTTTTTCACGAAACCGCAACTTCATGCTGAGCAATTTCCTGTCGAGATTTCTGAAAAAAGTACCCGATAGTCGCTATAGTAGCAACCGGAGCAATCCACTCAGGCACATGCACTCCAAAACCCTCTGTTATCATCACTAGACCCAAGCAGAGCACTGAGTACATGGCACCGTTTTTCAAATAGACATACTTTTTTACCCGATCGATATTGGCCGCAGTCAGCTGCCGTACAATCACCGCTCCAATGCCATTCCCAAGAAGAATGAGTGGAACAGACAGGGTAAACGCAAATGCCCCCAAGACACCATCAATGGAAAAGCTCATGTCAATCACTTCCAAAAAGAGAATCTTACTGATATCAGACATGCCGCTACCCATCAGCTTTCGCTCGGTCTCTTCGGCATGCTGGCGAAACCCATGCGTAATGAAAAAGGCGGTTGATCCTACCACTGCCCCAAAAGCAAGCATCGGGCTCTCCTTGAGAGCAAACCAGACAATGCCCATGAGAAACAAGGATACAATAGCGTAAAACCACACCCCTTGCTCCATAAAAAAGCATTCTGCCCGCAGACCATAGTGCTTGGCCTCGAGAAAAAGCCAGTGGAGAAACAAAAACAACAAAAAGACACCGCCTCCCATGAGCAGTACCGGGGCTGAGGTTTGAATAGCAGCGGTAATAGCCGGATCATTGGAAAATGTGGCTGTAAAAGAACCCAGCAATCCGAGACTGGGAATGGTGAAAAAAACGATCAGCCACGGTAAGATACCGCGCACAACAAAGACAGCAAAAAAAATCCCCCAGGTCATGAAAAACCGTCGAGCTTTTTTTCCCATGGTTGAAAGTACTTCGGCATTGATAACCGCATTATCAATACTCGATACCGTTTCAAACACTATCAAACCAAGGACAATAAGAAATCCGGAGAAAATATCCATATTTTTTTATCTATTCAGTCCACTCAAGCGGAGGGGAAAACGATTTCTTCCGCCACTCATCAGATTGACGACAGAGAAACGATTCTGCCGTACGCGGATCCACCAAAAGCTGCTCCGTTACCTTTTCCATGCGTAGGCCCTGTGATCCTTTGATCAGGATCAAATCTTCCGAGCGAATAATAGAGAGCACAGCTTCCACTGCCGACATCGGATCTGGCAGCCACAACACCTGCTTCCTCGAAAAACCATCTTTGAGCAACTCCTCATGCAGTGCCCGCATGTGTTTGCCGACCGTTACCACGATATGGACGCCGGAGCTTTTTACCGCCTGAGAAAGCGAGGCGTGCTCCCGATCAGTATCAATACCAAGCTCCAGCATATCCCCCAGAACAACCACCTTCCTCGGTGCCATGAGTTCTCCCATCACATCAAGCGCCGCTCGAGTGGACGTCGGAGAAGCATTGTAAGTATCATCAAGGAGATAGGTGTTGTCTCGTCCCGGCAACAGTCTCAGACGTCCCGGCAACGGTTCAAATTTTTCCAGTATCTCAATCACTTCAAACGGATTCATCTTGAGTGCTATACCAGCAGCGAGCGCAGCCAACACGGCGGGGATATGATGTTTCGCCACTACCTTGGGCAGACGAATCGGCAGTGTCTTCCCGTCAAAGTTGACCTTGAAGCTCAGTCCTTCCGCACGGCGTGCCTCTCGATGAAAAACAAAATTATCCGCCTGAATATCCGCCCCGTCTTCAAACCCATAGGTCATCACTTTTGCTTTCGTTTTTTCCCCCATCTTGAGTGTCCGCTTGTCATCGGCATTCAAAATAGCGATACCGTCTTCCGGTAACGCAGCAATCAACTTCCCTTTTTCACGGGCGATATTACTCAACGTTCCGAAATACGCCATGTGACTGGAAGAAATCTGCGTCACAATGCCAATCTTGACCGGAATAAACTCAAGCAAAAAAGCCATGTCCCCCGGACGATCAATACCCATCTCGAGCACCAAAACCTCGGGATACTGTTTTGGAAAGACCATCAGTGAACACCACTTACAGAAAACCCCGACCCACCGCACGATCGAGTTTCCACCGCTCTTCGCCCCAATGACGGTAAGCGGAATACCGATTTCATTGTTGTAGTTTCCTTCCGCCTTGCGCACCGTAAAGGCCGCCCCCAACACGAGCGCTACCGCCTCTTTGGCAGAACTTTTTCCGACAGACCCGGTGATACCAACGATAATCGGTTGATACTTGCGCAGTACCCCGCGCGTCATCAAACGAAGGATTTTCTCGAGAATTTTTCTTTTATTGAGCATAGCTTCCTATTTTTTG
>CAZHDL010000032.1:0-446 GCA_964531045.1 uncultured Bdellovibrionales bacterium
AATAGAAAAGCGGCTGGCTTCTCTGTCGGAAGTCGAGGCTTTTGCTGTCAGAAGCAATTCACAATTGGTTGTTCGATTTGAGGAAAAAAAAATGGTACCTTTTCGTACCATGGGTATTTCCTCCACGGAAGAAAAGCAATCAACGTGGTTGGCAGAGAAGATAATAGAGGGAGAATTTTTCTCAGAGAATCACAGTACGGGTGAGATTCTGCTTGGGAAAAGTCTGGCGGATGGTCTTGTGGGAATCGAGGGCGATGAAAAGTTTGTACATGTCGGAGATACGGTCAGTATTCTTTCGGGAGATGGTACCTATCGACCCATGCGGGTGCGGGGCGTTTTGGATGCCAAAAACTTTGCTCCCAATGCCGTGCTTTTTTTGCAAAAAAATGAATTGGAGAACATTGATTCGGAAGGGAAGAATGCGCAGATTGTTGTGAAATTAAAGC
>CAZHDL010000032.1:456-11872 GCA_964531045.1 uncultured Bdellovibrionales bacterium
CACTTTGCAAAATGAGTTTCCCACTGCCATAGTGCGTACGTGGCAAGAAGAATCTCAGTACGTGGAAGATCTTATCCAGGCAATATCCTTTATCACCGTTTCTATCCGCAATCTTTTGGTGGCAACTGTTTTTCTGGTTATCAGTATTATTATTTATATCGATGTTAATCAGAAACGGAGACAAATTGGTATTCTCAAGGCTATGGGCGCCCCCAACGGGTTCGTGATTTTAGCCTATGTGTTTCAGGCTTTTCTGTATGCTCTGGTGGGAACCAGTATTGGAACCGTTTTGTTTCTGCTCGCTGGGTTTTGGTCGAGTCAGCACCCCATCCCACTTTTGATCGGTGATTTCCAAATTGTGAGAACGGTAAATATTTTTGTGCAAACAGTGTCGGCAGTATTTCTCTCCGCTCTGATCGGGGCGTTGTCGCCGGCTCTTTTGGCAGCTCGTGCAAAGATTATTGATGATATGCGTGGCAACACCTAATACTATGAACGATATCGCTACAAGAATACAAGGTGAGCCTCGAACAAGTGATGTTCGCCGGATACTGCTGCGTATTCGTGGCTTGACGAGAGAGTACACCTTTTCTGACCGGGCTCCGGTGTCGGCCTTGAACGGAGTGGATCTGGATATTTATCAGGGAGAATTTGTGGCGATCACGGGGCATTCAGGTTCGGGCAAAAGTACGCTGCTCAATATGATCGGGCTCCTGGATGAGCCAACGCGTGGTACTATTCTCTTTGATGGCAAGGATGTTTCCAGGCTCCGTGAGCGGGAGCGGACGGAACTCCGGCTTCATTCGCTCGGCTTTATTTTTCAGTTCTTCAATCTGATTGAAAGCTACACAGCCGAAGAGAATGTTATCTTTCAGCTTCGTTTGCAGGGACACAGTGAGTCCGTATCAAGACAAAAGGCAGCGGAGATCTTTGCTTTTCTTGGTTTGCAGGATCGGGCGCATCTTTTGCCGAGACAATTGTCCGGTGGTGAGCAGCAGCGTATCGCCATTGGGCGAGCCGTGGCCAAGGACTCCCATGTTATTTTGGCTGACGAGCCGACAGCCCACCTTGATTCCGAAAACTCGCGTTTTGTTATGGATCTCCTCTATCGGGTCAATCGTCAGTACGGCAAGACTATTATTCTTGTCACGCATGAACCCGACGAAGTAGCCCAGGCGACACGACAGATTTATTTCAAGGATGGCAAAATACTGAAAATACTCTGTCGGGAGACGTAGCGAGTAGTGGTATAATAGAAAGATATGAAATTGATTGGTATTCTTTTATCTCTTGCGATAGCAGCAGCCGTTTTTGGGCTCGGCTTGTTTTACTATTGGCCACAGGCGTTTACGTGGCTCCTGTGGGAGGATAGAAGTGATACGGGGGAGTCGATGATGCTTGAGTACCAGACGGGTAACCCATCCATCCGCGTGGGCAATGGAAAGATTGTGGCACAGGAACAGTACGAACTGTCTTTTCCGTTTTCCGGCGAAGTGGAGTCGGTAGCGGTTCTCGAGGGGCAGCATTTTGCAGAGGGCGGCCAAACGTTGGTGCAACTTGAAAAAACAGAATGGTTGCTTGAGCTCAAGAAAGCGGAAGCGCAATATGCCGCTGAACAAGCCATCGTCTCCAAGTTGGAGCAGGGGGCTCGATTTGAAGAGTTGCTGATTGCTCAACAAAAAAAACAGAGTTCAGATGCCGGACTGAAGGGCACCAAGAAAGAAGTATTGGATGCTATTACAGCTGCTTTTGTTCAGTCAGATGATGCCGTCCGAAACAAAACAGATGTCATTTTTACCAATCCCGAAACAAACCCTCAGTTGTCCTTTACTCCAAGCGACACCTCTCTTGAGTCGGATATAGAGTCGGGGCGTGTCGCGATGAAGGAAACGCTCGATGATTGGGAAGACAACGTCAATGACATGAAGGAATCCGGGAATATTTTGAAGTATCTTGACGGGGCGCGGGACAGAATAAAAGATACGCGAGAATATCTCGATCAAGTGGCTTCGGCGGTCAATGTACTTTCGGCTGGAGCCCTTTCTCAGGATACGATTGATGCCTGGAAAATAGCGGTCGCAGCAGGGAGAACCAACGTGGCTGAAGTCACGAGCGCGCTTAGTGCGGCTGAGTCTGCCTATCGGTTGGCCGACAAGGGACTTTCTGTTGCCAAGAGTGAATTGGATTTGAAATTGGCCGGTACGCAAAGGCAGGATATCGAAGCGGCTCTTAGCGCGGCTGTGGCAGCCCGGAGTCAGATGGATATTATTGCGGAGAAATTGAAAAAAACAACATTGGTTACGCCGTCGAGCAACCTGACGGTCAAGAAAATTTTTCCGAAACCGGGGGAGTATGTGGCAGCTGGGCAGGTGGTGGCAGTGCTCATGAAGCCCAGCCTGGAGATAGAGGTGGATGTCCCCGAAGAAAAAATTGCGGGTATCGTGAAGGGGAATCGCGTTATTATTCGCTTGAATGCCTACCCCTACGAGGATTTTTTTGGAACAGTGACAGAAATAAAAACACAGGAAATTGAAAAGGACGGGGGGATTTATTTTCGAGTGAGAGCTTCTCTTGAGAATGTTTCGGAAAAAATTCGAACCGGTATGACGGGAGACGTGGTAGTGGAGACAAATTTGAAGGCACAGATACTGCGCGTTCCAAAAGGGGCTCTGTATGAAACTGACGGACGACGGATGGTGACGGTTATTCGTGATGGCGGCAATCAGGCAAAAGTGGTTGAGTCAGGCATTGAAAAGGACGGATTGGTAGAAATTCTTTCGGGCCTGCAATCGGGTGAACAGATTCTGTATAAGTCGCACTGAGTTGTATGAGCGTGGCATGATAAACGGAGAAAACCGGTTTGCAGCAATTGTATTGAAGAAAAAGGAAGTCGGTGAAACGGATCGCTTGTATACCTTGTATACCGAGACGGCCGGCAAGCTTCAGTTTGTAGCCAAGGGAGTCCGTAAACCCGAGGCTAAACTGGCTGGACAACTGGAAACCCTGATGCAGGGGATGGTGATTGTAGTGAAGGGGCGTGGCGCCGGGAAGATTGCCGGAGCTGTCGCCGAACAGAGTTTTCTTTTTGTACGAAACGATCTCACCATTTTGAAGCGCGTTTTGGAAACGGTGGGAATTTTTGAACGATTGATTGGTTGGGAAGAAGAGGACCGAACCCTGTTTGCTTTGTTGGGAAGATATCTTGCTTTGGCGGATACACTGGCACGGGAAAAAAAGACAGATAAAGTACTCTTGCTCAGTGAAGGATTTCTGTTTCAGCTTTTTGCGCACCTGGGCTACGAGATCGAAACACGGATATGTGTTGTTTCTGGTGAACGTCTTTCTTCCGGGGAGCGGCATTTTTTTAGTCCCAGTGCCGGTGGCATGCTGCGAGGTGAACATGCCACGATGACCGAGGGGGCGCTCCCGGTGAGTGAGAGTGTTATCAAGCTGATTCGTCTCATGCTTCACAATAAACTGGAAACTCTTTCCAAGATAGCCGTACCAGAGAAGGATGTGCGGGAAGTCCGCCAGGTATCGGCTCGTTTTTTTCAGTGGATTGGACACTAAAGATGCTTTACTAAAGCCATTTTTATCTATTGACAAAATTTTAAAAAGGGTGTATAATATCAGATTGATATTTAACAACCTTTTTCTCTTCAACCTAAGGAGTCTCCATGAGACAGTTTGTGCATACGGTGGGAATGTTTTTCCTGCTGGCCGCTGTGTCAGGCGGCGTTTCTCTCGGGCTCGAGAGACTTGCCACTGTCTCTTTGCCCTCTTCCGCTCCGGAATCATCAGCGGATGACTTCATTCCTCCACCGGCAGCACGGTTCGCTTATACCATACGGAAAGTGAAACCACGAGAAGTGGCGCCGATACCGAGGCGCGCGCCGATAGTTTCGTCTCCGCTTCGGGTGGCAGGGAGCGGTCAGGACTGCAGCCAAGTGGTAGCTCCACGAGCCAAGGATTATGCCGATAGTGTGCCCTCCATTGCTGCCTGTATCAGGGAGCGGTACGGGGCAGCAATCAAGAAGGCGGCAGCTGAAACAGCCGTCCCAGAGGAATGGATCCTTGCTGTGATGATCCAAGAATCGGAGGGAAATCACGCCGCTGTTTCTGCAAACAACTGTTGTTTTGGGCTCATGCAGCTCAAATCTTCCACAGCGGCTCAGTTCGGGGTGAGGGAGGAGCAGCTTCTTGATCCGACGCAGAACATCTTGGGTGGGGCGCGAGCGCTCGCCAAGTATATGCGGGGATCATCGTTTCCGTTCGCGCTTCTCCAGTATCGTTTCGGAGAAACCGGAGCATCAAGAGAAGCGGCCAACACTCCGGCACTAAAGCACCCCTACGTTGTAGGTGTGCTCCAGATCTTGCAGCAGATCTGAATGTCCCCTCTGTACCTTCGGGTGCAGAGGGGTGTTTTTTTTGCTACAATAGAAGAAATGACGTTTGATATACGTGCTATGCCCCTTGAAGAATTAAATGATAAATTGCACGGTCGTGACGTGCACTTGAATCGGACCAGAAATCCGGATGTGTTTCGACCGGAGGAAAACCAGACCGGTGAAGCGGCGGCTGCTCGTTTTCAGGCGACAGAAACATGGAATCAAGCGTCGCTTCCACCGAAACCCGGAGCGTTTATCCCAGAGCCGGTACGTGCTGTGGTGGCGAGTGATGATCGGGGGAAGCGTCGGCGTAAACTCCTTGCGATACTCGCGGGTAGTTTTGTGTTTCTCCTTCTTGTCGGTGGTCTGGCGATGAAGATGCGGACAAGTCTGTTTACGGAGGAAAATATTGTGGTGAGTATGGTCAATCCGGCCGAGGTTGCCAGTGCCGAGGCTATCTCTTTTGATTTTGAATATGCCAACAATAACTGGATGGCCCTTGAGAATGCCACTTTGGTCTTTGAGTATCCGGAGTCCTTTCATCCGAATCCGATGCCAAAACTGACCGTCAAAAAATCTCGGGCGGAACTTGCTCTCGGAACTATCGCCTCACAGACTCGAGGGAAGGTGACACTGTCCGGACAGTTCTATGGCTCAAGAGGAGATCAGGTCAAGGTGCGTGGCATACTGCAGTACAGCGCGAGTGCTTTTTCGGCAAAGTATGAAAAGCAGGTTGATCGTCTGGTGACACTGACCTCATCCTCACTCTTTTTTGAAATTAAGGCACCCCTGGAATTAGTGTCTGATCAGGAGGCTCAGTATGAAATTCGTTACGGAAATGTAGGAAACATCGCTTTGTCCGACCTCAAGGTCAAACTGCAGTACCCGCCTGAATTTACTTTTGGAGAAGCTGATCCCAAGCCGAGTGTCGGGAACACCCTGTGGCAGGTCGGTACCCTGGAACCTAAACAAGAAGGCGTCATTGTCGTACGCGGAAGAATCACCGGTCTGCGTGACGAACAAAAACTCATCCAGGGTGGTATCGGTGTCGTTCAGGGGGATGGAAACTTTTTGGCGTATGGGGAAAACAGTCGCAAGACCAAGATTGTGGCTTCTCCATTTTCTATCCGACAATCAGTCAATGGACAGCCGAGCGTCAGCGTCGATCCTGGTAGTGTTCTTTTTTATGAGATTGAGTATCGTAACGAAGCGAATGTTGGTATTCGTGACGCTATTATAACCATGAATCTTGATTCACCGTATCTTGATTTTTCCACGCTGCAGTTTGATACGAGTGGATCACGGGGAGCATACGATCAATCACGAAGGGCTCTGTACTGGAAGGCATCGGCTTTGCCGGGACTCAGTCGGGTAGAACCGGGTCAGTCAGGAAGAGTTTCTTTTCAGATCAAAACCTTGGCCGATATGGAGCAACGGTTTCCCACTGTTCGCAATCCGGTCATTACTTCGGTCGCCACCATAGACAGTACCGATATTCCGGCTATTGTTGGGTTTGTGAAGGTGGTGGCCAGTGCGACCTTGTCACTGAAGCTCAACACGCTCTTGACGAGTACCTTTGAAGGGAAGTACTATGATTCGGTTATCCCAAACAGCGGTCCAGTGCCACCGGTGGTCGGACAGGAAACAACCTATACCTTTCATGTGGCCCTCAAAAATACTTCCAATGAGGTGGGTGATGTGCGAGCCAGTATCGTTCTTCCAACCGGTATTCGTTACACGGGCAAAAGAAATCCAGAGAATGATCGCTTTGTGTATAATGAGCGTGCCAATGAGCTGATATGGGATGTCGGTTCTCTTGCGGCAGAAGCACGGCGAGAGATGGTATTTCAGGTAGTAGTCATACCAGATGTAAGCTCGGTCAACAATACTGTGACGCTTGTCTCCCGCGTGAATATCACGGGCAAGGATACATTTACTGGAAAACAATTTCGGATTGAACACAAGGAAAAAGATACTAACTTGTCTGAAGATATCGGTATGAGGGCAAGTAGCTCTCAGGTGCAACCCGCCGGACAATAACACTTATGACGCAGTGGAGAGAACGACAGCAACACGGGAAGAGTCGTGTGGGCGAAATTATGACCAGGAAAGGGAGTCTCAAAACTCCTTTTTTTATGCCGGACGCGACACGTGCGACGGTACGGGGACTGACCCGGACGGATTTGGAGTCGGTGGGTATCACGGCACTCGTCGTCAACACCTACCATCTTTTTTTGCAGCCTGGAGAGCAGCTCGTGCGTAATGCAGGAGGGATTCACACATTTATGGATTGGCCGCATCCGGTCCTCTCTGATTCGGGCGGGTTCCAGGTCTATTCGCTCATTCATAAGAATCCCGAGTTGGGACGAATTACTGAAGAGGGGGCGGAATTTCGATCGGTTCTTGATGGTTCGAAGCATTTACTGACACCGGAACGGTCTATTGAAGTGCAGTTTGATTTGGGAGTGGATATGATGGTCGTCCTCGATGATCCACGACCAAATGATGCTGCAGAAGCGGACATTGTAGCGGCGGTGGATCGGACGCTCCGTTGGGCCAAGCGTTGTCGTGATGAGTATGATCGCCAGGTGGCGGCGCGCGGACTGACTGATGAGACACGACCGCTCTTGTTCGGAGTCATCCAGGGAGGCATGATACTGTCTGAACGAAAGCGTTGTGCGGAAGGACTCATCGCCATCGGGTTTGACGGGTATGGACTGGGCGGACGACACGTGGATATGGAAGGGCGATTTCTCGGAGAAGTAGTGGCGGCCATGGCCTCTTTTATTCCCGAAGACAGTATCCGCTTTGCCCTTGGCGTCGGTACACCGGAGGATATCGTGAGGCTCCATGATATGGGCTGGGATATGTTTGACTGCGTTATTCCAACACGTGAGGGGAGACATGGACGTTTGTTCCTTTGGAAAAACGAAACAATCGAACTGGGAGGTAATTTTTACGAAACGATTAATATCAAAAACGAGCAGTTTGAGCGGGACTTTACTCCTGCTGATCCGACCTGTGACTGTACGCTTTGTACCAAATACACACGGGCGTATTTGAAACACCTGCTCAAAGTCGGAGAACCGCTCGCACTCCGCTTGGCTTCCGAACACAACCTGCGCTTCTATATGCGCCTTATGGAAAAATTGCGTTCGGAAATATAATCTTAGGTATGAAAAAAGCGCAGCCGGAATGATTCTCCGTTGCGCTAGGTGTGTCTGTGTTCAGGAACTCGTCAGGAAGGTTTCGGGCTACCGCAGGGACAATGGTCACCACTGAAGGTAACCACTTTTCCGCAGTGGCACTTGGCATATCGGCCCTGTCGCCAGGCCCAGACCACGAAGCCGAGCACTCCCACGATGATGGGGATGAGCAGGTGCTGGTTCGGGGTGGCGAAGAAGACTGCCAACGCGACCAGTACCCGAGCCAAGGGAGGCATGGCTTCGATGGCGAGGAACGTCGTGACGCACAGGCCGATGAGGGTAATGACAGCAAGAATTGCCATTCCGACATCATTCCAAAGCTCGGGACTGCCGAGGCTGAAGGCTGGAAAGTGCATTCCGATCTCCCGGTGAGGTAATGAGAACACTTGTTCTCGGGTGGTGAATAAAGGACCAGACAAGTCAGAGGAGGCTTGAGCAATGCTTCGTTTGCCTGTACACTGAACTTGTAATAACCTTATTAGTATAAACGAAATAAGGATTTTTGTCAACAACACTGCTCACAAGCAGCGGATCAATCTGTACTAAATATTCTTCTACTATGGCCGAGCAAAAAAACGATCTCATGGAAAAAATAGTATCGCTGTGCAAGCGGCGGGGATTTGTGTTTCCTTCATCAGAAATTTACGGTGGTTTTGCAGCGGTCTATGACTTCGGTCCCTACGGCGTGGAGTTGGCCAAAAATATCCGCGAAGCCTGGTGGCAGGCCATGGTGCGGGATCATGAGAATATTGTCGGGCTCGACAGTGCTATCTTTATGCATCCAAAAGTGTGGGAAGCATCAGGACACGTGGGAGGATTTGCTGATCCTTTGGCTGAATGTAAAGAGTGCCATACGCGGGTGCGAGTGGATCATGTTCTCGAAGACGTCGGGGTGTTTGCTGATGAAAAAATGAGTGATGAAGAAATCAATCAGCTGTTTGATTCTGTGAGGGACAAAGTGGCGTGTCCAAAATGCGGGAAGAAAAATTTTACTGAAGTGAAGAAGTTTAATCAGCTCGTACAATCCAATCTCGGTAACTTCACTGGGGACTGGACCAAGGAGCCGACTTATCTCCGTGGAGAAACATGCCAGGGCATATACGTGAATTTCAAAAATGTGCTCGATTCTTCCCGGGTGAAGGTGCCCTTTGGTATTGCTCAGATTGGCAAGGCCTTTCGTAACGAAATTACCGCTCGTCAGTATATTTTTCGCACTAGGGAACTGGAACAGATGGAGCTACAGTACTTCGTTCGACCGGAAGAAGCAGCGACTGTCTATGAGGAGTGGCGCGCCAAGCGGTTCCAGTACTACATCGATCTTGGTATCAAGCCGGAGAATTTGCGCTGGCACCAACATGAAAACCTGGTATTCTATGCCAAAGCAGCCTGGGATATCGAATACAATTTCCCTTTTGGGTTCAAGGAATTGGAAGGAGTGCACAACCGTAGTGACTATGATCTCACCCAGCACAGCAAGTTCTCGGGAGTAGATCTCTCTTATCGCGACCCGCAGACGAATGAGAAATATACGCCGTGGATTGTCGAGACCTCGGTCGGTGTAGGACGGACGTTTCTTATGGTTATGACTGAGGCCTATACCGAAGAGGAAGTCGGTGAAGGAGACACTCGCATTGTGCTTAAGTTCCCGAAGAAGTTGGCGCCGGTACAAGTAGCGGTATTTCCGCTCATGAAGAACAAGCTGGAACTGGTAGAGAAAGCGCGTGAGATTTTCGCGACTCTCAAAAAAGATTTCCGCTGCGAGTTCGATGATAATGGTAACGTCGGCAAGCGCTATCGTCGCCAGGATGAAATCGGTACGCCGTACTGTGTGACGGTGGATTTCGATTCCTTGGAAGACGGCGCTGTCACCGTCCGTGATCGTGACACGATGCAGCAGGAGCGAGTGAAGATTGAAGAGCTCGAGAGATTTTTTTCTGAGAATTTGAATTAAGTATGGCTGAAATGTTCCAATCTGAAAATCAATTACTCCATCGAGAGCTTGTTTCAGAAATACCAAAGAGAAAGCTTCCTCTTAGAATAGACATCGACGGACAAGAAGTAGAGGTTTTAGTTGAATACGGGATTGAAGCTGAAAAAATTGTTGGTACTTGTGGTGAATGCAAAAAAGAAAATAGCGATTTGTTTCGGGAAAAAGTTTCTGGCGAGGTAAAAGTAGTAGCCGATGACGCAAGAGCTGTTCAAATAGCTCAAGAAAAGGTACGGGCATTGGTAGAAGGTGTAGAGAATGAGATGTTGTGTTGTGAAGATTGTTTTACGAACAAATTTATTCAGAAGCGACCAGAGAAATATGTCGAAGCAATGAAAACTGTTTCGGAAAGATTGGGGATAGTAATTGATATTCAAAGGCTAAAAGAAGCTATTTTTAGGAGTTAACACATATCAACATTCTAAATTCTTTATTCTACTGAAATGAAATACCAGAAACACACCCTGAAGAACGGCTTACGGATTTTGCTTGCGCCGATGCAAGAGACGGGGACGGCGACCGTGATCGTCATGACCGGGGTAGGGTCACGCTATGAGTCGCGGGCTGAGAATGGCCTGGCGCATTTTCTTGAACATATGTTTTTCAAGGGAACGGAACGTCGCCCGACGGCTATGGATATCAGCAAAGAGCTTGACGCTATCGGTGCCGAGTACAATGCCTATACTGGCAAGGATCGTACCGCCTACTATGCCAAGGTAGAAGCTCATCATTGGGAGACAGCGCTCGATGTGGTATCGGACCTTTTTCTCAATGCCAAGATCGAGCAGGAAGAAATCGATCGGGAGCGCGGACCAGTGCTCCAGGAGCTCAATATGTACGAAGATATGCCGATGCGTCATATCGGTGACCTATGGGAACTCCATCTCTACGGGGATCATCCACTCGGCTGGGAAATTATTGGTCCCAAGGAAAATCTGAAACGCTTTATGCGCAAAGACTTTATCAAGTATTTGAACCGTGGCTATGTCGCGGAGAATGTCGTGATTGGTGTGGCAGGCAATATCGATCCAAAAAAAGTGAAAAAGGAAATTGAAAAGCATTTCGCAGGAATCCGGACAGGCAAGAAGCCAACATTCAAAAAAACAACCAAGAAACAGTCAGTACCAGAGGTCTATGTCCAAAACAAGAAGACCGATCAGACACAGCTCATTGTCGGAGTCCGTGCCTACGATATGTTTCATGGAGATCGGTATGCCCTAGCAGTACTCTCGACCATCCTTGGTGGTGGTATGTCGAGTCGGCTTTTTATGGCGGTCCGTGAGCGTCGAGGACTAGCCTATAGTGTCCACACCATGACCGAGAGCTATCATGATGCTGGGTACTTGGCCACACAAGCTGGAGTGGAACATGAAAATTTGGAGAAGACTCTCACGGTGATACTTGATGAGTACAAGAAGATTGCGGAAGAAAAAGTGGAGGCTGATGAACTGAAGAAGGCGAAAGAGTATATCAAGGGCAAGATGGCTATGGGGCTGGAGGGCTCGGATGATGTAGTGGAGTATTTGGTCAGTCAGGAAGCAATCCGTGGCGAGATTGCCTAAAGAAAAGGCCAAGCTGATAGACAGTGTGACCGCCGAAGACGTGCTCCGGGTGGCCAAGGACATCTTTGTGAACAAAAAACTGAACCTGGCCGTCATCGGACCAAAAGCGAACAAAGCAAAGCTATTAAAGCTATTGAAGATTTGATCTGTATCATGTATCGCGTATCATGTATTGTGTATTGAAGAGTGAGCTGAAGGCTCACATACTTGATACGATATACTGTATACAGCATACACAGAGTCTATGACCGTCAACGAACATGTGGAAGTAGG
>CAZHDL010000033.1:0-11816 GCA_964531045.1 uncultured Bdellovibrionales bacterium
CTCGTAAGAAAAAACAATGATAGGTATACAGAGGCGGCATTCTTTCTTCTTTGCAGCCACACTCTTTTTTGTCGGAGTGGGGATGGTATTTTTTTACTTTTTTCATTCGGATAGTGCACCCAAAACTGTCAAAACCGTGAGTCTGTGGGACGATGGACTGTGGTTTACGTTTCAAAATGTTGAAGAGGAAACGGTTGAGGATTTTTTGAATGCGCATGCGCTTTCTCTTAAGGAGAGGGAGAGTGTGTTCCCGTTTCCGCAGGCCACGCTTTTTTCCGGCATGAGTATATATGTAGAACGCACACACCCCATCCTTGTCCGGGTTGATGGAAAGGAAACGACCCATATGGTGGGAGTATCATCGGTTGGGGAGGCACTTATGGAGGCTGGAGTGCTCCTTGACGAGGACGATATGGTTTATCCAGAAAGGGAGTCATTTTCATTCCGTAACCAATCTATTCTGGTTACGCGCGTGGATATTCGCGAAGAAGTGGTGGAAAAATCGGTAGCCTTTGAAAAGAAATCGAATGAAGATGATGAGCTGTCGTGGCGCAAGACAGTCGTGACGCAAAAAGGAGAAAAGGGAATAGATCGTTTGGTGTATCGAGTGAGTACTCACGACGGCAAAGAAGTGAATCGCAAATTGATTCGGACGGAACGAGTCAAAGAGCCGGTGACAGAAATCGTCACACAGGGGACCTACGTGAAGCTCGGAAAGAGTCATGCGGGAGCCGCTTCGTGGTATGCTTGGACAGGAACGATGGCCGCTGCCAATCCCTGGCTTCCCAAGGGAAGTTATGTTAAGGTGACAAACACGGAAAATGGCAAAAGTGTCATTGTGGTGATCAATGATCGGGGGCCGTTTGTGCCGGGACGGATTATTGATCTCGATAAGGTGGCATTTGCCAAAATAGCGTCTCCCGGTGCCGGTGTGATCAATGTGAAAATGGAAGAGATAGTGAACTAACAACCAAACGGACAGTAACTCCATGAAGCCAGTGAAAGCGAAAAAAAGTTTAGGACAAAATTTCTTGAGAGATGAAAACATTATCGAGGAAATTTTTACCGTGGCCGATGTACACAAGACGGATTGGATATTTGAGATTGGTCCGGGAACGGGTGCCCTCACGCTGCCTCTTTTTTCCCGTATCGAAAACTATCTCGCTATTGAGATTGACCATTCTCTGGCTGATCGGTTGACTACGCAGTTTCGTGATTCGAAAAAAGTATCGATTGTCGAAGGCGATATTCTTCGTATGAATCTGGAAGAGCTTTTGACGACCACTGGTTTTGCTACACATTCGTATAAAATTATTGCTAATATTCCTTACTATATTACCGCGCCGATTATTCGAACGCTCTTATCTCTCAAGGCGCAACCACAGTCACTGACGCTTATGGTGCAGGATGAAGTGGCAGAGCGCCTTGCGGCCAAGCCCGGAAGCATGAGTCTTCTTTCAATTATGGCACAATACTCCGCCAGTGTTGAAAAAAAACTTTTTGTGCCACGGGAATCTTTTGAACCCGTTCCAAAAGTAGATAGTGCTGTGGTGCTGATTGTTCCGAAACGACAGTATGATCCGGTAGCAGAGAGGAAGGTCTTTCGTTTGGCACGAGCAGGATTTTCAGCTCGTCGGAAAACACTGGCGAATAATCTCTCGAACGCTCTCCATGTTCCCCGCGAGGAGATTGAGGAGAGGCTGCAGTCTGTCGGCCTTGCGCCTTTGGTGCGTGCTCAGGAGGTATCAGTCGAACAGTGGGAGGCATTGGCGAAAATAATGTAAGAAAGTACGAGGATACACGTCATAAGGGTAAGAACAGCATCATGGAGAGAATGGATCTGGAAAAGGCTTTTTTTGAGTTCTATGAAAACGAATCGGATGCTTTGTTCCGGTTCGTGTTTTTTCGGGTGAACAATCGTGAGACGGCTCAAGACATTGTCCAGGAGTCCTTTACCCAGTATTGGAAAGCATGTGTTGCTTTGCAGGTGATCGAAAATAAGCGAGCATTTTTATTCCGAATTGCTTCCAATAAAGTGATTGATCGGTATCGAAAAGCTAAAGAATACTCACTGGACCAGTTGACCGAAAAGGGTTTTGACGCACCGGAACAGGAAGGAATTCCCATAGAGGTGCATATCGACATGGCGCATGCCCTGCAAGTACTCAAAACACTGCCAGAGAAATATCAAGAAGCGGTGTGGTTACGGAGTGTGGAAGAGTGGTCGGTGCAGGATATTGCTCTGCATCTGGGAGAGTCTGTCAACGTTGTCTCGGTACGTATTTTTCGAGGGATACGCTTGTGGCGTGATCGATTGACTGGCAAGAATGGTGGTTTATCAAAAAAGAGAGTATGAACGAACGTCAGAAAAAAATATCGGTAGGAAAAGGAGAGCGCATCGTGTTTGCTACATGGCGAAACGAGGGTCTTTCAGCGAGTGAAAAAAACCGCTTGCGGCAGTTGTTACAGGAACAGATTCGACCTGTTTCTTTTTGGCAGCGGACGGAACAGTTTTTTCGTGGGGAAGGAGTATTGTTTCCTCATCGTCAGGCGCTCCTGTTTTCCTTGATACTCCTCTTTGTGGTGTCTGGTGGTATCGGTGTGGCAAGCGCTTCGGAACGCTCGCTGCCAGGGGAGTCGCTGTATGTTTTTAAAACGGAATGGAATGAGCCGATTCGGGGAGCGTTTCTTTTTACCTCTCAGGCAAAAGCAGAGTGGCAACGAACCAGAATAGAGCGCCGTTTGCGTGAAGCGGAAGCATTGGCTCGTGGTGGAAATTTTGGCGAAACAGAAGCGGCAGAAATCAGTGTGTTAATAGGGGAGCACCAGACCCTTCTGGATCGGTATACCGATGAGCGTGATAGTGCTTCCCAAAAAGAATGGGAAGAGCGTTTGAGGCAGGTTGAAGTGCAGGTGGAGGAAGAAAAAGAAGAGGGGGAGACCGATAGAGAAGACCATGATAATTCGGATGATGAGAAGAAAAAGGAAGAGGATGATAAGGAGAAGGGAGGACAGAGTACTCTTTTTGATGAAAGCGATGCTGAGCAGGATGATGAGAATAGAAAGGATGTTCGCACGAGAGAAGATCAGGAGAAGAATGATTTGAAAGAAAAGGAGAAATCAAGAGAGCGTACAAAGAAAGAGAAGGAAAAGCAGGATGAGAAGAGTTCATCTGGAAAAGATGATGAAAAAAAGGATGAGGATGAAAGTAAAGAGCGTGATCGTGATGGCTCGTCCGGAGGGGACGAGGAGGATGATGATTCAAATCAGGATGATGAAGATAGGGATGATGACGATGATGCCGAAGAAGACGAGAGCAAGGAGTAGTGAGGTATGTAAGATTTCTTGTCCTAAGCCGTCTTAAAAAATAGAGGTCATAACTAGTAATAAAAATATATGACAGTGCAAAAAAGTGTTTTTTCGGGGGCAGTCATAGCGGTGGTGGCGGTGTTGGTAGGGGTGCCTGGTGTAGAGGCGAGACGAGGAGCGGATGATGCCAATGAACATGCCGCTGTTTCCAGTGTTGATGTCGCGATTACCGAGGCAAAAGCGATTGAAATTGCCAAGGCACGTCTGGATGGAACGGTTAAGAAAGCAAAATTGGAACGAGAACATGGCAAAAAGACATGGCAGGTACGCATTTTTTCAACGGATGGTCTGAAGCGAGGTGACTTCCGTATCGATGCCAATTCAGGGAGTATCTTGAGAGAGAAAATCAAGAATATTGGGAGTAAGAAAGTGGAACGAGCAGAGAAGCGAGCAGAAAAAATGGAAAAGAAGAAGTTGAAGCTGGAAGAGAAGATGAAAAAGAAGGCAGCTAAGCGAGCTGAAAAAGAGGCTCGAAAATCAGGGAGCACGCGGTCTGACGATTAAGAGTTACTGCTTGTACCGAGAAAGAGAAAAGTATTTTGACCCCGGATAATCCGGGGTCTTTATTTTACAACAGTGTCAGAAAGAGAACGCCTCCATAGCAAATGGTCAGAAAAAGAATGATGCGAGGAAGCTTGCGGAAGGCAAAGAATGATGATTCATCAGTGGTTCCTTTTTGCAGGGAAAAGAAAGCAAGTCCGCCAAAAAGGAGTGCAACAGGAAAGAGAGAACGGATATGGAGGATGATGGGGCTGCCCGCAAAGAGCAGAAAGATGAGACTGCCAATCACGTACTGAGCGCGTTCGGCCCCGAGAAGCACGGGAAGAGTGTAGACGTGGTCGTGTCTATCCCCGGCAATATCCTTGAAGTGTTTGAGAGGAAGCGCTAAAAAATAAGCGATGAAGAGATAGAAAAGAAGTGAGAGCGGAAGGGCGCCCAGCGTATGTGTCGGAGTAGTTCCGATGAAGCCTGCTATCAAAACAAGAATGCCAGCAAAAGCAGCAAGCAGGGTGGCGATACCGGGGTACTGTTTTAGGCGAAGCGGAGGAGCGGAATAGAGCCAGGCGAGAGCCTGATATGAAAGCAAGAGGAGAAGCGCTCCAAAGCTTACCAACCCAGCCAGGAGGAGGGAGAAAAAGAAAAAAATCATACCATACAAGCGATAGAGTTCAAGGGGAATCGCCGAAACGATGAGGGGGCGATCGGTATTGGTTAGGGTATCAATAGCGGTATCATAACAATCGTTCACGATGACCGAAGCCAGCCAGGCACACTCGACAGCAATAAGAAGGACGATTATTCCGAGGAGGGGGAAAAACTCAAAGGCAAACTCTCCATCGGCAAAAAAGAAAGCAAGGAGTATGCCAAGAAAAAGAAGACCGGCATGGTATATGAGTTGTGGTACGCGGGCATTCTTGCAGAGAGCGGTGAAATGGCGCGGATATGTTCGGAAGAGAAACAAAGTGAGGAGGAAACTTATAAGTAGTCCATAGACAAGGCTCATCTTGAAGTTGAGAACGCTGCGAAAGTCTACAAGATCTCGACCAAGAACCTGTTCTGGTGCCAAAAAGAGGGCGGCTACGTCGGAACTTGAGATAGCAAAGAGTCCCTTTTGAAAAGAAAGTACAAGGAGGGTGACCCAAGAAGGAAAGGTACCGAGAATAAATAAGGCACTATAGGTGAGAAGGGCGACGAGTAGGATGCGTCCCCCCGATTGTTTTTTGAGAAAGGCATAGAGAGCGAGGCCAAGCGTCACGAGTACTACCTCGATACGGACACCGTAGGTGATACCAATATCGGGGGTATCGCCAAAGAGGGTGAAGAAGCGAACTACAAGACCACGCAGGCCGTCGAATTCGTAGAAACTCCAGAAGTGGCCACCCTGAAAAATAAGGGTATCAATGATGGGGGGTGTGAAAATAATAAGAAAACCAAAGAGGAGGATATTGGCGGCCTGCTTCAGGTGGGGAGCCCCCGCCAAGCGGACAACAGGAAGAATGAGGAGAAATGAACAGAGAAAAAAGAGCAGGGTGTGGCTGAACTCAAAAAAGAAGAAGAAAAAAGACTGTTCTTTGAAGAGTCCAAGGGTATTTTCGATAGTCAGGCGAACGAAGATAAGGGCAAAAAAAGCCAGTATGAACGACCCAAGGGTGAGGGGGGCATTTTCAATACGCTCTATGAATTTCAGAAAAAAGTGTTTCATAAGGGGATTGTAGCATATTCTTGGCTCAGTATAGAGAGAACGAAGAGAGTGTGTTAGAATAAGAAAACTCTTATGAAATTTTGGGAAAAGGGGTTAAATCCAGAGCAGATGCGAGCCGTACTGACTACTCAGGGGGCGGTTTTGATTTTGGCTGGAGCAGGATCGGGCAAGACAAAGACGCTGACGCACCGAATTGCCTATCTGATCGAAGAAAAAAAAGTGAATCCAGAGCGTATTTTGGCTGTGACGTTTACCAATAAGGCGGCCCAGGAAATGCGAGAGCGTATCGAAAAGCTCCTTTCGGAGAGTGGGGCGGCAGAGTATGGCGCCGTAGTATTGCCACAGTACATTGGAACTTTTCATAATATTTGTGCCAAAATTTTACGACGTGAGATCGAGGTGCTTGGCTATGGGCGGAATTTCAATATTATTGATGATCAGGACCAGCAGTCCATAGTGAAGAAGGCCATGAAGGAACTCGAAATGGATCCTGATCAGGTGCGGCCACGCTCGCTTCTTGAGGCTATCTCAAAGGCCAAAAATGCCCAAATGGAACCGGATCAGTATCTCCTTCAAACCGGAAGCTACTATGAAGAGCTGGCTGCCAAAGTGTACGAACGCTATCAAAAGCAACTGAAGGAAACAAATTCGCTTGATTTTGATGACATGATTCGTTTGACCGTGAAGTTGTTTCGAGAATTTCCGCAGGTACTGGAAAAGTATCAGGATTTTTTTCAGTATGTTATGGTGGACGAATATCAGGATACCAACTCGCTTCAGTATACGCTGGTGCACCTTCTGTCGAAGAAGCACGGGAATATCTTCGTTATTGGCGATGACTATCAGTCAATTTATGGATGGCGTCAGGCGGATATTCGCAATATTCTCAATTTTGAAAAAGACTACCCGGAAGCAGCGGTTATTGTGCTTGATCAGAATTATCGTTCAACCCAGATTATTCTCGATGCGGCTGATGGTGTGATTCGTAAGAACGTCAACCAACGACACAAGAAATTATGGACTGAGACGTTGACCGGAGAGCTTATTACCCTGTGTCCAGCGGAAGACGAAGAGGCGGAAGCGCGCTTCGTGGCGGAAACGGTGCAGGAAGAAATGAAAAAAGGGAGAAAGGCCAATGAATTTGCTGTTTTGTATCGAACCAATGCCCAATCACGGATTGTGGAAGAAATGTTTCTCAGGCATTCTATCAATTATCGCATCGTGGGCGGATTGAAATTTTATCAGCGCAAAGAAATCAAAGATGTTATCGCCTATGTGCGGCTGCTCCAGAATCCCAAGGATATCTTGGCACTGGAGCGTATTGTCAACGAGCCAAAGCGTGGTATCGGCCGAGCAACGCTTGATCGTTGGATTGCCTTTGCTCGGGCGCATGATAGGAGTGTGCTTGACGCGGCGTATGAGCTTTCAAGCGAGACCAGTGATTTACGAGATGGAAAAATCAAGGCGATAAAAATATTTGCGGATATTTTTTTGAAAATTCGCGCAGCCATGCAGGGTCGACCGGACATGAAATTAACAGAACTCCTTGATATCCTGACGGAAGAGAGTGGCTATTTTGAGAGCTTGGCTGATGGAACCAGCGAGGGTGAAGTGCGTCAAGAAAATGTGCGCGAACTGCTCTCTGTGGCACAGAAGTTCAATGATGTTTCATTGGAGCAGGCGTTGGAGCGATTTTTGGAGGAAGTGGCACTTGCTTCAGATACGGATGAGATTAATCGGGAGAGCGAAGCGGTTCACGTCATGACCGTTCATAGCTCCAAGGGACTAGAGTTTCCCGTAGTGTTTATTCTTGGCTTGGAAGAAGGTGTTTTTCCGCATTCACGAAGCGCTCTTTCGCCAACGGAAATGGAAGAAGAGCGACGATTGATGTATGTCGGTCTGACACGAGCCAAAGAACGGGTGTGCTTGCTCTATACGGAGCAGCGGACGATTTTTGGTTCGACGCAGGTCAATCCTCCCTCACGATTTATCAGTGAAATTCCCAATCATCTGATTGATGAAAAAGAGCTCAAGCGTACCGGTATGATGGGGAAGCGTTATTTTCGAAAATCATTCCATTCTTTTCCTGTGGCGACAAAGCAGGTGGGGTTGACTCATGAAAATTCCAAAACGATACCAAAAGAGGAGGGGAGAACAGGTGTACCTCTCTCTCCTGACGCTGTTCGGCCGGGCGATATGGTTGAACACCCCCAGTTTGGCTCGGGTCTCATTGTTTCTATTGCTGGGTCTCTGGCTACGATTGCGTTTAAGCGTTCCGGAGTCAAAAAAATGATGCTGGGAGTGGCTCCGTTGACGAAGGCTTAGGCAATTTTTCCAGTTACTTCTTTTTTCGTTTAGCATGGAAGGCCTGGTGGACTTCTTTGAGGCGTTCGTTGGTAACGTGGGTATAGATCTGAGTGGTCGTGATAGAGGCGTGGCCAAGCATAGCTTGGACGCTTCTGATATCAGCGCCATTAATGAGGAGGTCCGTGGCAAAGCTGTGTCGTAGAGTATGTGGATGAACATCTTTCAAAATACCGGCCTTGGTGGCATAGTGTTTGACGATGCGGGCAATGCTCCTCGTGGTAAGGCGGAGAGTCTCGCGCTTACTATTCTTTCTGTTCAGGAGACCCTTTTTGGGGTAGGCAATGAAGAGTGCCGGATCGACATCAGAACGAGCGGCCAGATAGGTCACTAGAGCCTGCTTGGCTTCCGGAGAAATAAAAACGATACGGAGCTTCCGACCTTTTCCTCGGACACTAAACTCCTCTTTTTCCAAATTGACGTGAGCCCGATCAAGGTTGACGAGCTCGGAAACGCGCAGGCCGGAAGAAAACAGCAGTTCAAGAATGGCTCGATCACGGAGACTTTTTGGCCTTGGAGGGGCTTCATCGGTGGCGGCAATCAGCCGCATTACCTCGTCATACTCAAGAAAATCAATCCGACGATCTTCGGCTTTCCCGACTTCAATTTTTTCTGCGGGGAGGACCGTGATATCTTGCTTGGATAGGTATTTGAGGAAGGTGCGGAGCACGATAGCGTGATAGGACTGCGTGTTTCTTTTCAAGGTTTCACCCTGACGGTTTGGCTTGCGGTTGAGATGGAGACGGTATGCCCGGACTTTTTCTGCGGTTATGTCTGTGGGGGTATGAATGTTCCCCCATTCAAAAAAGGATCGAAGCACCTGAGCATAGCTCTCGAGCGTCTTCGGCGACCGATTGAGTTCGATTTCGAGATGATCAAAAAACTGTTTGGCCAGTGTTTCGATGAGGGTGTGAGGGGTATCAAAGGGGCTCATGGGGGCAAGAGTATGGAATATGAGGTATTGTATCATGAAACCGGTTCAGTCGCCGGGTTTTTGGTGGTAAAAGAGAGCGGGGATCACCTCTCCTCTCTCCTTCTTAAAAGACCAGAAAACGAGAGAAGTTATACAGTGATAAAATGCTTTATATAAGCCATAAAATAAGAAAAATGAGCCTATTTTGCTTGACGGAAGACTTGCAAAAAGCTATACTGACACTTGTAAAAATTAGGGGAAAAGTTGTGATGATCGTTTTGTTGCCGAAGTCTTCGTCAACCGCGTTCTCAGCACTTTTTCCAATCGAAAGGACGACGTTTTATTACCCAGCGAAGTGAGCGAAGCGGAAGCATGCTTTCGATTCCGAACGAAGTGACGGTAAAATCAAACCGGTCCGTTATTCGTACCAATCGTTTTTTTTCTCCCCTGACAGAGCGGGTGTTGTCTTTTTGGCACAGTGTTGTCAGGATACAGGAACAAGACTGGTACACTATCTCTCCCCGTGTTTTACATACCCGCATTCATCGCTTTCAGACGCGATTTTTGCAGTTTATCAAAGAAATTTCAGGGTATCGAGTCGTGCGTTTGTTTCGCAGTTATTCGGCCTTTTCTATCGTCACCTCGAGCGCTCTTTTGGTTTCGGTCAGTAATTTTACCGAAGGCAAGGACTCCGAGAGCCTTTTATTTGGATATATCAATGGCGCTGGGGCTTCAACGGAAGAGTCTCTCTCTTCAAAACACCGTATTGCGGCTCAGATAAACAAAAAAGAGAATCTTTCCTTGGTACCGCTTGGTACCGTGGGGAGTATCGTGGATACCGAGCAAAAAGACGATGCATCGCTGTTTGATATGCAAAACGGGGTATTGGAACGCCAAGTGATGCTGTCTTCGCTTGCTGGTTCTTCTATTGCTCGTGATCCGGAAGAGGATGGCGGAGTCAAGATCTATACGGTGCAGTCCGGGGATACCGTGAGCGGTATCGCAGCCAAAAACAGCATTACGGTAAATACTATCCTGTGGGCAAATGACTTGGATAATGTCGATCAGATAAAGCCAGGAGACCAAATCTTTATCCTGCCGGTGGCCGGACTGACTTACAAGGTGGCAACAGGAGACACTATCGATTCGATTGCGGTGAAGTATCAGGCAGAAAAAGATAAGATCATCGCTTTCAATGAATTACCAGCCAATGGAGAGCTGCAGCCAGGCGAACTCATCATTATTCCAGATGGTCGCAAGGAGGAAGTAGCCAAACCAGCCACCGATGGTGGTCTGGAGCGTCGTCAGTATGCGACATCGACCGGTGGTACGGCCACGGATATTTCTTCCGGTTTCCGCAAGCTTGATGGTAAGGCAGGAACAGGGCACCGGTTCCCGTATGGGTATTGTACGTGGTATGTGGCACAAAAACGCTTTGTTCCCTGGAGTGGTAACGCTGGCACATGGCTCTACAAGGCCAAGGCAATGGGTTACAGAACCGGCCGGGCACCGGCTGTCGGCTCTATCGTGGTGACGACTGAAAATCGCTTTTATGGCCATGTGGCTTTGGTAGAAAAGGTCAGTGGAGGTAATATTACCGTGAGTGAAATGAACTACGTCGGCTGGGGAAAGAAAAGCTCTCGGACGCTTTCTGCATCGAGTCGGGTGATTAAGGGATTCATCTACTAAAAACGCAGCACTTCCGTTCTTGACCCTGCACACGTTCTGTTTTTGAGACAGGACTGCGCAGGGTTTTTCATTTTCTTTCGGGGTGTGGTATAATTTCTGAGAAAGTATTGAGAAATTTTAATCTCTTTTCTGAAGCTGACTGTTGTCGTGTTAGGGGAAAGAGGCGTCGCTTTTTTGCACCGTATGTTTTCTCTCAAAAACAAAAAACAAAATGGGGTGGTTTTTCTTCTCGCCTTGTTTCTCTTTTCGTCAGGGACGTTTTTTTTGACTCCTTCTGGTGTCCAAGCAGGATTTCTTGATATTGCTGCTGATATGGGAAATGCCGCTATTGACACCGCTCTTTGGCCGGTAAAAGCCATCATATACTACATGGTTTTTGTTCCAGTTGGTTTTTTTACTTCAGTTGCCATTACTATTTTTGAATGGGCAATTAACCCAAACTATATTTCTGGTGATGGCGGTTTGTTAAATCGTCCCGGCGTATATGATCTTTGGAAGTTTATTCGTGACTTCTTCAACCTCTTCTTTATTCTCACGCTTCTCTACACAGCTTTTACGATAGTCTTCCAGGTAGCCAAGGATTACAAAAAAACACTGCTCTCTCTCGTGCTGGCAGCTCTTTTTGTTAACTTCAGTTTCCCAATCACCCGAGTCATTATTGATGTGACCAACGTTCCCATGTACTACTTTGTCAATCAGATGGGAGCCAATGGGAGCGGAAAAGATCTCCTTGGGACTTTTCTGAGTGCTTCGCAGATGAAGCAAATTTTAGTACCAAACAGCTTGTCTTCGACGAGTATGTCAAGTTTGCTTATGGCAACAGTTTTTCTTTTCCTTTTTACAATAACACTGCTAGTTTTGGCGATACTACTCGTTGTTCGTTTGGTGGCCCTGATTGTGTTGCTTATTTTTTCATCAGTAGGATTTGCAGCCTCAGTTATTCCGGGGATGCAAAAATTTAGTGGTCAGTGGTGGGATAACTTGGCTCGTTACGCTCTTTTTGGTCCAGCTTCCATGCTGATGTTGCTTGTGGCAACACGATTTTTTGCAGAAATAAATCAAGGGGATGTTATTGTCCAGTTTTGGCAAACAGCCGCTACAAATTCTACCCCTGATTCGGCAGGAATTATTAGTGCTATGGCCATGTTTTCGGTTCCGATTATTATGATGTGGTTTGCAATTGGGCTCTCGAGTTCAATGTCTATTGCTGGTGCCGGTGTTGTAGTTGGTCAGGCCGAGAAGTTTTTTGCCGCCTTCGGTCGGCTCGATCGAGCAGAA
>CAZHDL010000034.1:0-11537 GCA_964531045.1 uncultured Bdellovibrionales bacterium
GGGCAGCGCTGGTGCGACTGCAACCCTTGTTAAAACCGGTGGCCTATGATTTCCTAGAGGGAGTGGCCGAGTATATGACTAAGAGAGAATACTAGAACATCATGGCAAGTGCACCAATAATTGCAGAACATCTTCCTCGCCACGTAGCGATTATTCCCGATGGGAATCGTCGCTGGGCAAAACAGCACGGTTTGGAGGCCTGGGAGGGTCACGCGGCTGGTGCTGAACGGGTTGAGGAAATTGTGCGTGAGGGACGAAAGCTCGGTATCCGAGAAGTCTCTTTTTGGGGGTCTTCGCTTGAAAATCTCTCGAAGCGACCGCTGCGAGAAAAGCAGGAATTACTCAAGATCTACGAAACCTATTTTGAAAAGCTCATGGCCGATGAGGATGTTTTTCGCGACCGGGTCCGTATTCGCTGTATTGGCCACTGGGAAGAGCAATTTCCGGAGAAGCTCAAATATATTTTGAAGGACGGCATGGAGAAAACCAAGGGACATGATCAGTATTTTTTGAACTTTTTTTTGGCGTACAGTGGTGACGATGACATGCTGCAGGCTATCCGACGCATAGCCGGTGCGGGTCTGGCGCCGGGTATGGTCACCGAAGAGGTAGTGAAGGGTCATCTCATGACCGCTGAGGTATCGCCCGTTGATCTGCTCATCCGCACGGGCGATGACCCGCATTTGTCAGCTGGCTTTATGATGTGGGAGACCAAAGATTCCCAGCTCTATTTTCCGGACTGCCATTTCCCTGATTTTGACGCGGCTGCCTTTCGGGTAGCTATCGAAGAATACCAGGATCGAGAGCGACGGTATGGACAGTAAAAGGGTCCGGTAACGGGGTATTTTTGTAGCAGGGAAAAGTACCGCCAAAGACGCTTGTTGACAGATTTTTTTTATCTGCTACAATACAACCACGTTTTGAAAAACTGCATAGATACAGGAAAAAGAGAGGGTTTGCAAGAGATGCATCTCATGAACGAGGATGGAATTGCTTACCGGACAAAAACTTCTCTGTTTTTGTGTTCTTAAGAGCTCTTTAGCTCGTTTCTGTGTGTCAATGAAGTCTTCATACAATATATGGCCAACAACAAAGAATTGATTCGTGTCGAAGGGGAAGTTTTGGAGACATTACCGAGTACGACGTTTCGCGTCCGTCTCGATAACGGGCATGAGGTCTTGGCTCATATTTCAGGTCGTATGCGTGTGCACTATATCCGTTTGTTGCCGGGTGACCGCGTTACGCTTGAAATGAGTCCCTACGATCTCTCCAAGGGCAGAATTGTTCACCGCAATAAGTAAAAGAGGCAGCGTGTAGCGTCTAGCAATCAGCGTTCGAAACTTCAGTAGAGAAGTACGGCGCTCATCGCTACAAGCTCATCGCTTATCCCTGTTTAGAAATATGAAAGTACGAGCTTCCGTCAAAAAAATCTGCGCCCAGTGCAAAATCGTAAAGCGAAAGAGAGTCCTTTTCGTTATCTGTACGAATCCCAAGCACAAACAGCGACAGGGGTAAGAGGCTGGGTAGCACTCAGAGGAAAACGAGAGGCAGGACATACGAAGAAATACAGGCTAATATAAGCTACAAGCTAGAGTAAGAAATATGGTACGTATTGCAGGAGTCAACATTCCAGACAACAAGAGAATCGAGGTCGCTTTGACTTACGTATTTGGTATCGGTCTTCCAACCAGCCAAAAAATCTTGAAAGAGCTTTCTATTAGCCCAGATATTCGTACAAAGGATCTTTCTGCTGAAGATGCCAACCGTCTCCGTGACATGATTGAAAAGAAGTATCGCGTTGAAGGAGAACTTCGTCACATCGTCAAGCAAAATATCAAGCGTCTCAAAGAAATCGGATGTTATCGTGGGACTCGCCATCAGAAGGGATTGCCGGTGCGTGGTCAGCGGACCAAAACCAATACCCGTACAGTACGTGGTAATGTTCGCAAGACAATGGGCAGCGGCCGCAAGAAGTCTGATGCCAAGACCTAAGATAGCTTTTTAGGAAGTAGCTCGTAGCTGGTAGGGAAGCCGAAAAGCAAGAGCAGACTAAGAAGCTAATAAGCTACAAGCTAAGAAGCTCTAGATACTATGACCGAAGAAGTGAAAAAAACTGAAGAGGCTGTCGCACCGGAAGTAGCCGGAGAGGCTGTTGTGGCCAAAACGGAAGAAGGTGTCGTGAAAAAGGCCAAGAAGAACAAGCGTCAGATCTTGAAAGGTCGCGCGAGTATTCAGTGTACCTACAACAATACGATTGTGACGATTGCGGATTTGAACGGAGCTGTTCTTGGTTGGTCAAGCTCGGGACACTTGTCTTTCAAGGGTGCCAAGAAGTCCACACCATATGCTGCCACTCAGGTCGTGGCCGATGTGACTGAGAAAGTTAAGAAGTACGGTGTTCAGGAGCTTGAGGTGTTTGTGAAGGGTGTCGGAAGTGGTCGCGAGGCCTCTATCCGAGCGTTGGCCAATAACGGTTTCAATCTGGTGACCATCAAAGACATTACTCCTATTCCTCATAACGGTTGTCGTCCGCGCCGTCCGCGTCGCATCTAATTTCAGACACACGCTAAGAAGCTACTTACTACAAGTCGATATATGGCAAAAAATCTTGATTCCAAATGTAAACTCTGTCGTCGCGCCGGCGAAAAACTCTTTTTGAAGGGTGATCGTTGTATGTCGCCGAAGTGTGCCATGGTGCGTCGTCCGTACGCCCCTGGTATCCATGGACACAATCCGTCACGTGGCGGAAGTGAATATGGTCGTCAGCTTGCCATGAAGCAAAAAATCAAGCGTCTGTACGGTGTGATGGAGCGACAGTTCCGTCACCACTTCGATGAAGTGCGCAATGTTCCCGGTGTGACGGGAGATCAGTTGCTTGCCCGTCTCGAGCGCCGTCTCGACAACGTGGTGTACCGATTGGGATTTGCCTCTTCGCGCGTGTTGGGTAAGCAGCTTGTTTCGCACAAAATGTTCGAGTTGAATGGGAAGCGCATGAACATTCCTTCTGTGGAAGTCAAAATCGGTGATGTTATCGCTCTCAAGACTACCAAGAAAGAAAAAACCTACTTTAAGAATCTGCTGGAAGTTTTGAAAAACAAGAAAGATGTTCCGCACTGGTTGGAACTTGATGTCGAGAAACTGACCGGTACGGTCATTGCTCTCCCAAATCGTCAGGATGTCGGAGTGCAGGTAGACGCTCAGATGGTTGTCGAATACTATTCCAAATAATTTCAACCCATAATACCCTCTAAATTGTTTCCGGTGGACGGTCAACGAACTTCTGGTCCGACAGCCCATCCGAAACCACAATAGGTATGCAGACAATAACTTCACCGCAGCAGCCAAAGTACACCGAGCTCGCCAAGAATCATGGCAAGTTTGAGATTCTCGGATGTCATCCTGGTTATGGGACGACCCTCGGTAACGCGCTTCGTCGCGTGGTACTTTCTTCTTTGGCTGGAGCCGCTGCTCGTTCGGTCAAGATTAAGGGTGTTTCTCATGAGTTTTCTACCATCGACGGTGTCATGGAAGATGTTGTACAGATTATTTTGAACCTGAAGCAGGTACGTTTTAAGCTTCACGGTGGTGAAGAAAACGAAGTAGTGAAAGTGACGCTGAAAAGCAAGGGTGAAGGCGTTGTGACGGCTGCCTCTATCAAGGCTCCTTCAAACGTTGAAGTCGTCAACCCGGATCAGGTCATTGCTACGGTGACTGACAAAAAGACCGAATTGGAAATGGAAATCGAGATTGACCGTGGTCTCGGCTATGTCCCAGTGGAAAGCCGTGAGCGTGATGATGAGCGCGAGATTGGTGTCATTGCGATCGATGCTATCTACACCCCGGTGAAGCGTGTGAATTACGAAGTGGAAAACATGCGTGTCGGAAAGCGCACCGACTATGACAAGATTACGCTTGAAATCGTGACCGATGGCAGCGTGACTCCACAAGAAGCTTTTGAAAAGAGTGTTAGTATCTTGGTCGGCCAGTTCTCATCTTTGACAGAGGTTGCCAAAGAAGGAGAAGAGGCTAAAGTCGAAGAAGAGACAGAAGCTCCAGTGGCTGAAGAAGTAGCAGAAGAGGTCCCCGAAAAGAAAGCCAAGAAAGTGACGAAGAAAAAAAAGGCGGAAGTCGCAGAGTAACTCGACGAATGTAGTATTCCATTATGAAGCACAGACACCAGGGTCGCGTTCTCGGACGCGTCAGAAACCAGCGAAACGCCCTCATCAAGACACTCTTGGGGAGCTTGGTGCTGCATGAGCACATGATGACCACTGAGGCTAAGGCCAAAGAAATCAAGAACTATATCGATCAGGTTATCAACAAGGCCAAGACCGCTCGAAACAATACTGAACGCCGAGTGGCGATGATTCGTGAGATTCAGAAGTATATCCCTGCCGTAGCTACCAAGAAGCTCTTGAGTGACTTTGGTGCCCGTTTCGAGGGTCGAACCAGTGGATACACTCGTGTGATCAAGCTGGAAGCACGCAAGAGTGATGGGGCAAAAATGGCTGTTATCGAGTTCGTCTAATTGTATTCCTATGGCAACCACCAAGAAAATCATGATCGACAGAAAGTATCACCTCTTTGATGCCAAAGGGAAAGTGCTTGGACGTCTCGCAACTGAAATTGCCACCATCCTCATGGGGAAGAACAAAGTGTCCTATGCTCCGCACATCGATGGAGGAGACTTCGTCGTGGTGATCAATACAGATTTGATTGAAGTGACCGGCAACAAGGCCGAGGATAAGACCTACTACCGTTTCAGTGGCTACCCAGGCGGTATCAGCTCCATCAATTTCAAGGATCAGCTGAAGAAGGATTCCCGCAAGGTGGTCTATCAGGCATTGTACGGGATGCTTCCCAAGAATAAGCTTCGCAATCGAATGCTCACTCGTCTTCATCTCAACAAGGAGGGTGAACACACGGAAAAGATCATTCATGTAAATCACGAGTAGTATGGCTATCAAGGAAACAACCGAAACGGAAGTCAAGCCAAAGAAGGTTACCAAGAAAAAGGTAGCAACCAAGACCACTGCGAAAGCAGTAGCGAAAGTTGCCAAGGCTCCGAAGACGGCAGAACGTTATCTGTATGCTGTTGGACGTCGCAAGACGGCTGTGGCTCAGGTACGTCTGTATCCCGTGGATAAGGCTGAGGAGGCTGTTGTGAACGGCAAATCAATCCTCGCCTACTTTGGTACGCCAGCACTGGTGGCTCAGGCATTGTCTCCACTCAAGCTGACCGGTCTCGAAACAGCCTTTACCATGACCGTAGTGGTTCGTGGGGGAGGGTTGCATGGCCAGGCCGATGCTATCAAGCTTGGTATCGCTCGTTCACTCGTGAAGCATGATCTGTTGCTCCGTGCCACGCTCAAGGCCCAAGGAATGATGACCCGTGATGCTCGCGCCGTTGAGCGTAAGAAGCCAGGTCTCAAGAAAGCCCGTCGCGCTCCGCAATGGAGTAAGCGCTAAGAGGAAGCTGGTAGTGATTAGCTTCTTAGCTGGTAGAAAAATACGAAATTCAACCCCGCCGAAAGGCGGGTTTTGCTTTTTTAGAGCCATAAAATGACGTAAAGTCTTGACTTTACTTCATTTTAGGTGTATAATATATGGTTGCTGGGAATTCGCCTGGCACACAGAACATTGACAATTCATCCCTGTTTTCAACCCACACTGGGCTTAGCCCGAAGGAGAGTGACATGAGCTCGAAACTGAATCGCGTGGTCGCGGTAGTCCGGTCGTACAACGACCCTAGTATCGGCAGCTTCTGCCGAACCCTCATCGAAACGGTGGGTGCCGTGGTGGTGGTCACTCCAACCAATCTGGAGCCTCCCTATCTGACCGCGAGGGCGCTTGATCCGGTGATGCAGTACCATGACGGAGTTCGTCACGTCAAGACGCTCATGAAGGACGGCAACAGCTGGTCGGCCATGCTGAACGTCGGCTTGGCCTATGTTCAGGCAATGAATGCCGAGCGGAAGTGTCACCTCAAGTTTCAGCGTCTGCTGAACCTCTCCAACACCACTGCCTTCTCGGCAGCGCATCTCTCTGCCATGTGGGCAGAGATGGAGAACGGCCTCTTTGGCGTGGTAGGGACGACGTTCGCTGGTCAATTGGCTGACGGGACGCCGGAACTGCTCGGTCGGGCCTATGACCATCCCCGCAATACGGGCATGATGATCAACTTGGCGGTATTTCATGAGCATCCGCTTCTCGCGGGTTTCGATCCGCGGTGGGACGGTGCTGGCGGCATGGAGGACCATGACTTCGTGGGCAAGATGGAGGCGCTGACGCCATGGTACAGCAAGATGCTGAACCTCCAGGTGCCACTTCGCGTTGGTCGCCATCGTGACCAGGGCGAGTACGTCAAGCTGATGGAAGGTGGGCTGGCCGCGGTGGACACATACCACAAGGAACAGGGCTGGCGCTGACACAGCGTGCGGCTCACAAAGCCGGTAGGAGAGAAGTTTTCTCCTACCGGTTTTTACTTTGTTTCTATTCTTCAGTTTCCAGAAAAGCCTGGATTTTTTGATAGGCACGGGTTTCTTCCTCTCGGAGGGGAACATCGGCGAGTTCGGCGAGATAGGCCTTGACAGGGCTGTTTTTCATATCATCGGCAATCCAGAGCTTGGTGAGTGTTGTATCAACAAAGCCCCGTTCGGCTTCTTCGGTCAAAAAAGCGAGAGAGGCCAGTCGGGAATGAGCTACTTTATAGGGTCTTTCGGAGTGGTAGGCATCAAACTCATCGGCGAGTCTGAGCGTATCGATAAGAGTGCTCAATCGCACAGTAGACTGAGAGGTGCGTAGTGGATCATCGTGCGCGAGCGGCTGCTCGTGGTGGTTGCCAATGAGGGCAAGGAGGGGTGCCTCGGTATAATAGCGGCCAGCAATGGCCACAGAAGCGTCCTGATGGCTGTCGATGATGGCGCCAAGGGAGTGACTGATATCAAATCCTCTTGCAACGACACGAGCCGCCTCTTCCTCTGTGAGTGCCAGGCGGAGTGGGGTAATATCTTTGCCGCGGATACGTGGGTTGTCTCGTAGGGTAGTAGTATATGCTGCTATTTTTTCGGCAGCCTCTTCCTCATTAGGACAGGAATCATGACAAAAACGAGTAAAGAGTTCCTGCCATTCACTTCCTGAAAGGGTATTGTTGAGGAGGAGCTCCTTGGGAGAAAGGGTAATTTTTCCCACGTCATGGAGGAGGCAGGCCAGTTCGATATCCCAGGGTGAGAGACCTTCGGCAGTGATACGTTCACGGAGGTATGCGCCGACCGGGCCGCTGCTCTCTATTTTTTCGCTGGCGAGAGCGTACGTGCGAACACAGTGTTCGTAGGTAGCCCGATCAAAGAGCTCGAGGAGTGTCAGCATTTCCCAATCATGTGGCTGAAGTTTGTCCATGGCATCTTTGAGGAGGCCACGAGCACCTTCTTCTTGTAGGCGCTTTTGTTGTTCAGCAAAGAGTCCCTGGTTTTCTGGGTGGGAAAATTGAGCGATGATGGTGGCGTAGTCGCCTTGTTGGCAGAGGGCTTCGGCTCGTTGTTTTCGCACAGCCAGACCCTCTTTTTCGATAGGAGTGACCTCTTTTTGAGGAGTAAGTGATTCGTATGACATAGGGGCAAAGTTAGCGGCCGAAGAAGTTTGTGGTGTACTGAGGAAGGGTGATGCTAAAAACGGTATCTTGTACGGGAGCGTCAGCGGGGGATTCTTGTACAACATAGAGTCGGTCGGTGCCAAAGCGGGAAAGAATCTGGAGTGGGAAGGTATCGAGAGTGAGGAGATTGGTCAGATCACGCTTGTCACGGTTATCGAGCTCAATCATTTTGATGTTTTTTCCCAGGGAAAAGATGACATGTTCGTAGTCTTCTGCCCACTGGACGTTTTGAATCAGACTCGAAAAGCGTGCCACTTGGACGATGCTGTCTTCTGCTCGAAATGGCTGTGCCTCCCAGTCCTGATTGAAGTAAACAGAAACTTCGTTGCCGGTATAGAAGAGGAGTTTTTTACCGTCATCTGAATACTGGATACTCACGATACCGGTGCCAAGCTCCTTTAGAGGAAGATCGGTCACAGCTTCGTTGTAGACAGAGAGTCGGCCGGTCATCTCTTCGATAATGGAAAGACGGGTATCATCGTAGACAATGAGCGAATAGGCGCTATTTTCATTGATAGTAACAGGGGTGTGGGTAATTTCCGTTGGACTACCATCGTTGCCATTACCGTTTATCTTGTAGACCAGGCCATCGTTTTTGAGGTAGTAGAGCTTGTTGCCAGACAGATCATATCCACTGATGCCGTCAGCAATCAGTTGGGCTGGTTCGTTTGACCGGGTGTCAAAGCGGTAGAGGGTGCGTTCGCTCAAGAAAAAGAGGAAATCCCTGGTGGTAGCATCCCACCGAGGCGAACGGAGCGGCGTAGTGAGACCGGTTACTTCATTGAGAAAGAAACTACTTTCGTTTTTGATATCAACAATGGCATAGGTGGGCTGATCATTCTTGATCAGGGGAATGATGAGTTTATGGCTTTCTGGTGACCACTCTATATTGGTTTCGAGTGTCGGTGAAAAAACAGCGTCGCTGGTCGCAAACACCTCACTGTTTTCTTCACCACCGATATCGAGAACATCGACGGAATAGCGAGCACCATTTTTTTTGACGGTAGCGAAGAGGCCATTGGGAGCCGGAAACATCTTGAGGGTAGCTGCTGTTTCGGGCACCAGCTCACGTTCATAGGTGTCTTCTGCCAGATAAATATTCCAAAATTCAGTAGTCAGACCACTCCGAATTACAATTTTTTTCTCCCAGGTGTGGTAGCCGGGGGCGCTTACTTCGATGAAGTGTTCCCCGGGATTCAAGCCAGCGATATGAATGGAGTTATTGAGGAGTCCCAGGCGTTTTTCGGGAATAAGCACCTGATCAATTTTGATGGCGACGGTCTCAACGTTTGACTTGAGGGACAAGGAACCAGTATAGATGAAGATGCCGCGCTCAAAACTGAAACGATAGCCATAGGCATAAAAGAGGATAGAGGAGGCAGCCAAAAGGAAAGAGCAGGAAAAAAAGAGGAAGAGCAGCGTACGGTAGCGATTGAGCATAATAAGGAAAAAAAGTGGTAATACCTGGTATTATACTCTAAAAAGAGAAAGCCGAAAAACCCTTGAAAAAAGGAAAATATGCTTTGACAGGGTGTTTCTTCCGGCAGTATACTGAGAAAAAGGGCCTGTTTTTCAGTTTCTGATTGTTTTCTTCTTATGGCATCTCTTGAGAGTCTTTTTTCAACCCTCGCTCTTCCCAAGAATTTGGCAGGTGATCTCTCTCTCCTCTTGCTGTTTATTGGATTGAGTATCGCGTTTGGGTTTATTTTTGGTCGGTGGAAGCTCGTCAATATTCTCATCAATGTCTATATTGTTGTGGCTTTTTTGAGCGTACTTCCGAAAGAGCTCCTTTCGTTTTCTCCCTATGCCAAGGCAGGGGCATTTCTGGCTTTACTGGTGGCACTCTCTTTGGTGGACGACCGTCTGTTTGATGTCCATATCACGAGTGCCGGGACAGACTTTTTTTGGCGACTCTTTGTCATGAGTATTTTGGTGACAGGGATGCTCGTCAGTGTGACGCTGGCTTTTTTACCCAAGGCCATTGCTCTTTCGTTTATTTCTTCGACCGCCTACAGCTATTTTGCTTCACCCATCGCCCTCATCGCTTGGATGGCGGTGCCGCTTTTACTTTTGTTGTTTATCAACAATCGTTTGAAATAGTTTGCGGGATAAAAAAAGCCGCAGATGTCCCCGTGGGGTATCTGCGGTGTGCGCGTTGCGCGGGCGACTAGTTGTCAGTAGAGCGCAGGGCTTCGGCAATGCGGTATAGTTTCACTGCTTCAGTGGCCAAAATGACCATGCCGATGAAGAGAAAAACCGCGAGGAAGCAGGTCTCATCAACACGCTCGATTACTGCCCACGGAGCAATCGACATGATGAGTCCGATGAAGTAGTCGCTCCCGATCGTTCTTTCTTCTGGGTATCGAGACTGGTTGAAGTGCCAGATGATCGACATGAGGCCCATCATGGCGAAGTCATAGAACACCACCATCGTGATGGTGGCCTCTTCCCAGGACCAGGATACACCGAGGCCTGTGAGTACCGTGGCGGTCATCAAGACCACGACCACGATGTACCCAAAGGTGAAAAGGAGAGCGATCAGCCAGGCAGGAAAGGTTCGGAACGGAAATAACGCGTACATGGTTTCTCCTGTGCAGTTGATGCTTCAGACATCAGGGGGAGTGTCTATGCGACGCTCTCGCTGGTGGACAGGTTCCATCATCAGTCTGCCCAGCGCGCAGGCCCCGCCAATCATCACGAGAATGATCGCACATGTCAGTGTGACAGCGTGCACTGGGCAGCTGAACGTAGTAGTCCAGCCAAAGGGCAGGCGGTATCCCAGGCAGGACTCCGCCGTGGCCATTCCCAGGGCCAGAAGGATGAGGAAGATCAATCCCCCGATAACTATGCCGGCCTTCATGACAGCGCTCCTTTCTGGGATGAGTCGGACGTGAGCAGGGATACAACTCGTAGTAGGGAGACCGTAGGAAGAAACAGGAGCATGGTAAGCCCAATTAATTTCCCGCTATCCCCAATCAGCAGGAGCAGACAGAGCAGTGTCGGGGCAGCAATGTGACACAGGAGTTCAGCCAGATGCCGCAGGCAATCGTACTTGCTTCCTAGCCATACGATCAGCAGCATGAGAATGAGCTGATAAAGGCCGCTTGCCGTGAAAATCCAAAGCAGCATCTTGGTGTGGGCCGAGGTTACTCGGCCAATCAGCATCTCACGGCTGCAGTACACGAGCAGAGCGGTGCTGATGAGTCCGAGGAGGACTAGTCCAGCGCTTTGCCAGAAAGTCAGTCGTTTTCTATTTGAGTCCATGTTGTTAATGTGCCTCCGTGTGTATCAAACGACAGCCGTTTGAATACAGTACTATACTACATTAATAGGAAAGAGTCAAGTCTTTTTCTCTCGAGAAATACCCTGAAAGGAGAGCCCTGAAAAGGAGGGAAGATGAGCCCTTGACAGGTCTTTCGAAGCTGCTATACTGGTTAAGCAATCTAGAAGCCCCAGGGTAACGGGATTGCTTTTGTTTCTATCTGTTTTTAGAAACGGGTGAGAAATTTCCTTAACAATTGAGAGCCGTCCAGAATTTTTGCACACGCAAAGTTCTGGATAAAACAATAAAACCTGCCCGAATGAATATTTCATTCAGGCGGGATAATCACAATTTTTTGTGGTTAGTTCTTACGGAGAACTCTATTCTAAGACAAACGAAAAAAACGAATTTATTACTTCTTTGAAGTGAGTGAAGCGAAAATTTATTTTCGTTTCCGAGCGAAGAGGAGTAAGCTCATTCGTTTCAAGTAGTGAGTCGCAACGAATCGTAACTTCTGTCATTGATGTGAATGACAGAGGATCTGAGCAATCAGATGATTCAATCACATATATTGAGAGTTTGATCCTGGCTCAGGATGAACGCTGGCGGCGTGGATAAGGCATG
>CAZHDL010000035.1:0-11266 GCA_964531045.1 uncultured Bdellovibrionales bacterium
TCTCGACTACGCCCGAACGCTGGAACAGGGCGGGAATTACCCGCTCATGGTCTGGCCGGAGCACTGCATCATCGGGACGCCAGGACACAATGTTCAGGCTGACCTGATGGCGGCGCTTCAGCGCTGGGAGAAGCGCGAGTTTGCCAACGTGGACTACGTCGTCAAGGGAACAAACGCGTTCACTGAGCACTACGGCGCCCTCATGGCAGAAGTGCCTGATCCGACCGATCCTTCGACCGGTCTCAATGCGGCGTTTCTCGATGTGCTCTCCGAGGCAGACATCGTGGGCATCGCGGGGGAAGCACTTTCGCACTGTGTGAAGTCGACAGTCACCCAGATCGCCAACCACATCGGTCCCGATCACGTCAAGAAATTTCGTATCCTGACGGACGCATCGAGCCCGGTCTCGGCGGTTCCGGGTGGCCCTGACTTTCCGGCAATTGCCCAAGCGTGGCTCAAGGAGATGGAAGGACGAGGCATGAAGCTCTCGACCACCACCGACTTCTTGGCCTGATCAACACGAAACGAAAGGAGGGCATCATGCCCAGACTGATACAGGATGTGGGAATGGAGCAGCGTACCATCGGGGGTGGGAACTTCACCTTCACTGGAGCGCGTATCGAGAACCTCGGGGCGACCGAGTACACGCTGGTCACCGTGGCGATTGATGTGACCGGCTCCACGGCTCGTTTCGCAAGCGATTTGCGTGCCATGCTGGTCTCGGCGGTGGAAGCGTGCAAGAAGTCGCCGCGATCAGACAACCTGCTCTTGCGCGCCATCACGTTCTCTACGGACGTGGGCGGCGTACAAGAACTGCATGGCTTCAAACCGCTCGCCGAGATCGATACGGGCACGTACCCGGTATTTCAGCCGGATGGGTTGACGCCGCTCTACGACGCCACCTACTCGGCCATCGGGGCCATGGTGGAATACGGTGCTGACCTGATGGCGAATGACTATCTGGCAAACGGCATCGGGTTTGTCATCACGGACGGCCTGGACAACACCAGTACGGCGACACCCAAGATGATTCTCGACATGATCGCGAGTGTGCAGAGTGAAGAAAAACTCGAATCGCTCGTCACGATTCTCGTGGGCATCAATGCCAAGGTGTACGAGCAGCAATTGGGGAACTTCCAGCGTGAAGCTGGCCTCGACCAGTACATCGATGCGGGCGACGTGACGAAGGGAATGCTCGCCAAGTTGGCCGGCTTCGTCTCGCGGTCGGTCTCGAGCCAATCGCAGGCGCTCGGTACCGGCGGTCCGAGTCAACAGATCCAAGCGACGATCTGAAGCAAGGCAAACGGGGCGGCGAGGAATCCTCATCGCCCCTCTTTTTTATGAACCACATGAAGGAGAGTAACATGAAGATTCTGGGCATGGACCATTACTTCCATATCGGACACGCACACCTTTCGGCTGGAAAGCCGTGCCAAGACTATGCGTGGTCCGAGGGCAATGAAGCATCCGCCATCACTATCGTCGCGGACGGTTGCTCTTCCGGTACACATACCGACATCGGTGCGCGCCTTCTGACGCTTGCGACGGCACGAGCGCTTCGGGAACGGCCGTTCCAACACGATCCGCAGTGGCTCGTAGCGGTAAAGACCAGGCGCAACGAGATATTGGCGCACACTGTATCAGCGCTTGCCATCCCTACGCAGTCGCTGCTCTCCACTTGTCTCTTTGGAGCCTTTACTTCGGAGGGCGGTGTCGTGCATGTGGAGGGGGACGGGGTTGTCGCTCTCAAGTATCGCGATCGCATCGATCTCTTCCGATTCGAATGGAAGGACAATAGGCCGTTCTATCCGGCGTATGGTTCCGATGACAGGAAGCGATTCATTGCGGATCACGGAAATGATGTGGCTGCGAAGTGCTTCCATGAGGAGTACGTGACCTGTTTTTCTGATGGGTCGTATTCGGAAGCGGTAGCGTACGAACATTCGCTTGCGGAAGGTATGGCAGGCATGACGTTGTACCTGCCTTCTGCCACTCAGGAAACCGAGCTCGAATACGTAGCGGTGTTGACTGATGGCGTGACGCAGATCGATCGGGTTGACTGGAGAGAAGCAGTAGTGAGCTTTCTCTCTTTCAAGAGCGCTTGTGGAGCCTTTGCTAAGCGTCGGATGCATAGTGGCATCAGAGAGGCCGAGAAAACCGGCAAGGGACCGATGGATGACATCGGATACGCAGTGGTTCGTTTCGGAACAAACGAATTCTTCGGAGATGAAAGATGACACACGCTGGAAACTTCACAGTGACATTGGAAGGTCGCGGATCGCTCACGATACGCCCGGCGAGCGATCACATAGCGACCGGCGGTGAGGGGTCGGCGTACCGTATCGGCGATACGGTAGTAAAGATCTATACCGATCCTCAGAAAATGCGACGCGACGATATGGCCGGGAAGATCCGGCTGCTTTCCACGCTGCAGCACCCCTCTATCATCGCGCCGCAAGGTGTTGTGCTGGGACTGCACGGGGAGCCGATCGGGTATGCTATGGCCTTCGCAGAGGGCGAGCCACTTCCTCGATTGTTCACCAATGACTTCCGTACCCGGGAAGGGTTTACCGATAAGGATGTAGTGACGCTGGCGGAAGGTATGCGGCAAACGGTGCAATTCGCACATGAACACCAAGCAGTACTGGTCGATGCCAATGAGCTTAGCTGGATAGCAAAGCTTCGTGGCAAGAATGGTCCAGAGCCGCGCATCATTGATGTGGACTCCTGGGCAATCGGGCGATGGCCCGCCACAGTCATCATGCCTTCGATTCGGGATTGGCACACTGGCTCCTTCGACGAACGAAGTGATTGGTTTGCCTGGGGAGTGGTGACGTTCCAACTTTTTACGGGAATTCATCCGTACAAGGGAGTGCTTCAGGGTTTCGATCGAAAAGACCTGATCGGGCGGATGAAGGCAAACGCCTCAGTCTTTGCACCTGGCATCCGGTTGAATCAGGCGGTGCGGGACTTTTTCATCATCCCGGCACCGCTCTGCAACTGGTACGAAGCGACCTTTGAGCAGGGTGAACGATCAGAGCCACCTTCGCCACTGGCCACTGGCGCCCCGACAGCGAAACAGGCTCGTATCGGAAGAGTAGTGACGACGGCCATCGGCACACTGGTGTATGACAAAGTGTTCGATGGCGGAAGCGATGCTGTCGTACGAATGTTTCCCTCTGGTGCGGTGTTGACGCGCAGCGGACGGTTGGTTGATGTATCGTCCTTACGTCAACTGGGGATGCCACTCTCGCGAGAAGGGGAGGTAGTCAAGAAAGAGGGTGGCTGGCTGAAGGCTGACTGGAAGGATGGCCGGGCCGGGTTCTCATTCGTCACGAACAGCCAAACGGAAGTGTCACTCTCGCTGCCGCTACACATCTATCGGTATCTGCGCTTCGAGAATAGACTCTTCGTCGTGACAGATGCTGGACTGAGCGAAGTCGAGGTGCGGATGCTCGACAAGCCGATCCTTTCAATTGGCAGCACGTGGGGCATCATGCGGAATGCCGTGCGTTGGTATGAAGGCATCGGCATCCAGGATACGATGGGGGCAATGTACCTGATCGTTCCCTTTGGAGATACGTCTTGTGCACATGTGCGAGTGCGGGAACTGGATGGGCTGAAACTGGTATCTGCAAAAGCCGGCGAACGTTTTGTCTCCGTGGTCGCACTCGATGCGACTGGCACCTACCGGAAATTCGAGATTACCTTTTCGGAAGAGTATCGGACCTACCGACTCTGGGAAGGAGTGGCGGACAATCCAGAACTCAATATTGCCATGCTGCCCAAAGGGGTATGTGCCACCATCGTGGAGGATGGCGAACTGACCATCTTTGTGCCGACAAGCGGCGCTACGAAGAAAGTGACGGATAAGCACATAACTACGGATATGATGCTTTCCCACTGGGAAAACAGGGTGGTGTATCTGGCAGGAGGAGAAGTGTGGCAGGTCCGGCTGAAGTAAAGAAGCGCTTTGGGAGAATGGTCGAAATCGGCCATCCTCCCTCTTTTTTACAGGTACTTGACAGATTTTACTAAGTGTATATAATACACTATATAGAAGGAAGAGATGCGCGGTCGACGCATTTTTATGTAAACTACTTAGTGTTAGATACACATTATTAGAATAGCAGAGTTATCCGATAAGAGAACAATACCTATGATTCATTCATTCTTCGACATAAATACCATATTCTTCACGCTCTGGGGCTATCCTATGAGCTACCTCGAGTTTTTTGGAACGATTCTCAATATCATCTGCGTGTGGTTGACCACGCGCAAAAGCATCTGGAACTGGCCGGTAGGTATCTTGGCAGTCGTGCTTTTTGGTATGCTTTTCTACCAAATCCGCCTGTACTCTGATTTTTTCGAGCAGGTGTATTTTCTCGGCACGGGTATTTGGGGTTGGGTCGTGTGGACCAAGCTGAACAAAAAACAAAAGAGTGAACAGAAAAAAGAAGGCGAGGTCAGGCGTTCATCGGTGGGGGATATGATACTCACCGGGAGTGCCATCCTTTTCGGTACGGTGTTTCTGGGGCTCTTTATGGCGAACATCCATATCGCTTTTCCCACCTGGTTTCCGGAGCCAGCCTCATTCCCGTTTTTGGATGCCTTCACTACGGTGGCAAGCTTCGCTGCCCAGATACTTCTTATCTACAAGAGAGTGGAAAACTGGTACTTGTGGATCGTGATCGATGTCATTGGTGTGGGGTTGTACTTCATGAAAGACGTAAAGTTTGTGGCCGTGCTGTACTTTATCTTTCTGGTGCTTGCGACCAAGGGTATGCTGGCCTGGAGAAAAGAGCTCGCTATCAGTGAAAGGAAAACTGTCCAGAAGAGGACCAGAGAGGAGGTGGCGGTACTATGAAGCGAGGACTTGTCGTGGGAAAATTTTACCCCTTTCATTCCGGTCATGCCTATCTTATCAGGAGTGCACTGAAGCAGTCTGACGAAGTGACTGTATTGGTCGTCGATCGTTCCACCCAGGTATTTTCCGGAGAGGAACGAGCAGAGTGGATTCGTGAGATGTTTCCACAGGTCAGCGTACGGGTGATGTGTGATATTGAAAAGGATGATGATTCACGTGCCTGGGCTGAGTACACGCTTTCTTTTCTCGGGTATCGCCCAGATAGAGTGTTCAGCTCCGAAGATTATGGGAAGCCGTATGCTCGGTATATGGGAGCGGAACATGTGCTTGTTGATAGGGAGCGAAACGCTGTTCCTATTTCGGCAACCAAAATCAGAGAGAACCCCTATGCCTCATGGGACTATCTCAGTCCTCCCGTGCGTGCCAGGTTGGCACGACGCATAGTCATCGTGGGTGCTGAATCCACAGGGACAACGACGCTGGCTCGTGACCTGGCTCGTCATTACAAAACGACCTGGGCCCCGGAATTTGGGCGCTTTTATACCGAAGGAAAACAGGTTGCTGGTACGCCATGGCAGACGGAAGAGTTCTCATTTATCAGCGAGGAACAGAATCGTCTGGAAGATCAGTATGCGCGGCAGGCAAATAGGGTGCTCATCTGCGATACCAATTCGTGGGCTACCAGGGTATGGCATGAACGTTATGTTGGCACGATGGATGCAGGGGTGGATGAAAAATCTCTGCGGCGACACTACGATAGTGTTCTTGTGACTGGTGATGAAATTCCTTTTGAGCAGGATGGTATGCGTGATGGTGAACATATCAGGCATGCTATGCAGAAGCGTTTCCTGGCACTCCTCAAACAGGAGGGCATACCCTATCGATTGTTGCGCGGAAGTCGGGAACATCGTCTTCGTGAGGCGATCCGCATGTGTGATCAGTTGCTTTTGACTGGCGAAGATATCTTCAATCGGTTTCCTCGGGAAGTCTGTCCACAGAGTAAGTGTATGATTGACTAGAAGCAGGGGGCGGGGTACCATAAAAAAAAGGAAAGGCAGTATGAAAAAAACGAAACAACCATCAGAAGCAACTATAAGGGTGGCTGTAGATGCCCTGGTTTTCTCTGTCCTGAAAGGGAAATTACGAGTGCTCCTCATTCAGATTGCCAGTGGTCCGTATCAGGGAAAATGGGCGCTCCCCGGCGGACTGGTGCATGGGCAGGAATCAATCGATGAGGCAGCGCTAAGAGTGCTGACAGAGAAGGCCGGGGTTGATGGTATCTACCTGGAACAACTGGCGACATTTGGCGATCCAAAACGTGACAATCGAGCGCGGAGCATCTCTATTGCGTATATGGCTCTGGTGAATATAGATGCTTTTAAGCCAAAGACGACGGAATACTACGCAAATATCGCTTGGCATGCCGTGGAGGATTTGCCGGCTATGGCGTTTGATCACAAGAAGATGGTGATGTGCGGAAGAGCACGGCTGGTCAATAAGCTGGGGTATTCCAATATTGCCTATGCGCTTCTTCCAAGAGAGTTTACGCTGACAGAACTCCAGAATTTGTACGAGAGTATTATCGGACAAAGCCTAGATAAGCGAAATTTTCGTAAGAAAATACAAGACGTAGCACTCGTAAAGGAAACAGGAAAGATACGGCGTGATGGACCAAGTCGTCCAGCGAAACTCTATAGGTTTACGGATCTTCGTCCGAAGATTGTGGATATTCTTTGAGGCACAGGTTACAGGAATGAAGAGTGAGTTCTTACAATCAGCAGAGTGGCTTCGTCTCCAGGAGGCGACCGGAAAAGAAATAATTCCCTATGAAGCGGATGGTTTCGTGGCGAACGGAATTATCCATAGATTGCCACTGGTGGGGACATATCTGTATGTGCCACGAGGACCGATTTGCGATAATTTTCAATTTTCAATTTTCAATTTTCAACAAAACATTCAGAAATTAATTGAGAGAGAAAAAGAAAACAACGTGAAGTGGATACGGATCGAACCGGAGACGGAAGACATACTGGAAGAAATGAAAAAAACAGCTTCTTGCAAAGTGGTACGTGCGCCGCATGACATGCAGCCACGAGAGATCTTCAGGGTTAACATCACACCGTCAGAAGAAGAACTCTTGGCGCAGATGAAGTCTAAAACACGGTACAATATTCGTCTGGCAGAAAAGCGGGAGGTGCGAGTGTTTGAGACCCGGGAAGAAAAACATGTAGCTACTTTCCTTGATCTCATTACTGCTACTTCAGGGCGCAAAGGAATCACGGCTCACCCGAGGCGTTACTACGAACAGTTTTTTCAAACGTTGCCCGCTACTATGTGTCGGCTCTTTGTGGCGGAGTATCAGGGGGCTGTCATCGCAGCCAATCTCGTGCTTTTTTATGGTGAGACGGTGACCTATCTTCATGGTGGTACCGCTGATGTGCATCGAGACGTCATGGCTCCATACCTCTTGCAGTGGGAACAGATGAAGACAGCCAAGAAAGAAGGTTTTCGATTTTATGACTTTGGGGGAGTAAAGACAATCAGCAGTCAACAACCAACAGTTAATAAAAAACAGCAATCAGAAAACAGGAGCGATTGGAGTGGCATATCAAAATTTAAGACGGGCTTTTCACCGGACACGCCGCCGTCTGTTTTTCCTGGATCGTACGACATAGTGCTTGAGAGACGAAGTTACTTTCTTTACGCTCTTCTGAGCACGCTCATGAGATTTGTAGTCTCATTACGGAAAATGAGTAGATAAGTGGCTTCTTTAAAGAAAAATTCAGTAATTGCACTTGACTTTTGCTCTGGTTGGGTGTATAAAATACTGTTGTTTAACATTTGCACGTTTGCCAGTGCGAAGAGATTTTTTCTAAGAATAAAAGAGATTTTTTCGCACTGACAAACTCACGCTGTGTGAGAGCTACTGGCATAAGGAGGCATCATGGCACAAGGCGTAACCATCTGCGTTGACTACTCGAGTCCGGTAACTTATCCAGACGGAACGAAGAGAAAACTGCATCAGAACTTGCGTCGGGGTGTTTGGGGCTATCGTCTCGCCGAGATGCGGCAATGGCTGCACCCCACACAGGAGGTGGGAGGACTGATTCGCATCGATCTGCTATACGATTACATCAAGCGGCAAGGCATCCTCCATACCTGTGTGGGATGGCGGGAACTCGAGGCAATCAGGCAGCTGGATCTTGAGGTGTACCGCGCGCACTTTGGGGACAAGACGCTCCTTGCCTGGCGCGATGCGGTTGAAGTCGAGGTCGTCAAGGGCAGATGTGTCGACACTTGGGTTCCGTGTCTCAGTGTGGATGAAGTGAATGGCCAGCTCGCCATTGAATGGGTATCGTTCGCGACGGAAATCCACTGCGACCCTGACGATGTGACACTTCTCTATCCCGAGTGATTGAGCTCGCTTCGTATCTGGCGTCTTCGATTTACCCGCATTTCACCTACCTGGTGGTGCGGTTTTCTTTTTCCTCTCTCTTCTCGAGATCTCTACAAATGAGTATCTCTTTGGGGTTGCTTCGACACAGGAATGGGTATACCCTACGAAAGAAGCTTTTGATATAAAAAGTTCTATGAAGCGGACACTCTCACGGCTGGTGCCACAGTCAGTCAAAAATTTGTATCATTTGGGAGAGGCGGTACTCGCCTGTCTGTGGTATGGCTTTCCTGGTAAAAAACTCCGCATTATTGGTATTACGGGTACCAATGGTAAAACGACGACCACTCAGTTTGTCACAAAAATATTGACCACGGCTGGAAAAAAGGTCGCCATGGCGTCGACGATCAATTTTCAGATTAATGACCGCACCTGGGTGAATGCCTCTAAGTTTACCACGCTGTCTCCTTGGAAATTGCAGGGCTTTCTCCGTGAAGCAGTGCGACAGGGGTGTGAATACGCGGTTATTGAGACATCCTCTCATGCCCTTGATCAGAACCGAGTGTGGGGGATACCGTACGAGATCGCGGTCATGACCAATGTCACACGGGAGCATCTGGATTATCACAAAACCATGGATGCCTATCGGGAGGCTAAGTGTCGTCTCTTTCGGCGCGCCCGGGCGATGGTCATCAATCTGGATATGGAAGACCCGACATTTTTTTGTGGGGTGGATAAAAAGGAGACACTTTTGTACAGTACGAAGAATCCTCAGGCACACATTTTTGCACAGGATATCTCACTTGATTTTCGCGGAACTGAATTTGAGGTGGATGGGACGCCTGTTCATCTCGCTATTCCTGGACTGTTCAATATTGAGAACGCCCTGGCGGCTCTGGGGGTGGCGCGATGTCTCTCTATTGATTTCTCGGTGGCGGCGGATGCTTTGGCAAGCGTGACCGGTGTACCAGGGCGCATGGAACTCGTGCCAAACCATATCAATGCGGATATTCTTATTGATTATGCTGTGACTCCGGATGCTTTTGAAAAGCTGTACGCCTCCATTCTTCCACTCAAAATTCCGGGGAGTAAGATTATTCACGTGTTTGGCGCCTGTGGAGAACGTGATCGGGGCAAACGACCAGAGATGGGGGAAATCGCGAGTTCTTGTGCCGATATCGTAATATTAACCAATGAGGATCCGTTTTTCGAAGACCCTGAGCAGATTATTGACGATATCGAAAGAGGGGTATCAAAGAAAAAAGACAAAACCTACTTCCGCATTTTTGATCGACGAGAAGCGATTCGAAAAGCCCTTTCTTTGGCCGAAATAGGGGATATCGTTCTCATTACCGGCAAGGGCGCAGAGGTGACTATGGCACTCGGGAACAAGCGGGTGGCATGGAGTGAACGAGCTGTAGTGGAGGAGGAATTGAAAAAAATGCAGTGATCTATTCACCGGTACGAGTATCAAAAAAACTCCCGAAAGGGAGTTTTTTGCTTTTGTATTGAAGCCGGGAAGAACCGCAGGAAATATCTTAGGCTAAGATGCGAATCAAGAAGAGGGTAAGAAAGAGGCCAACAAAGGCTCCACCGATAATTTCGCTGATACGATGCCCTACCCGCTCTTTCAGACGAGGGAAGTGATTCTGATTGAGGTTGAGCTGATCGACGAGCATATTGAGGTAACGTCCCTGATCTCCAAGATACATACGGATACGAGCAGCATCATCGATCACGATAAAGGCGAGAACAGCTGACAGAGCAAACGCTCCCGAATGAATACCCTCAAAGAAAGCTACACTCGTGAGCAGGGATACGACGAGAGAAGTGTGGGCACTCGGCATGTGGCCGTGTGTGAAAGCGTACTCAATATTGAAACCGTGCTTGTAGGTATAGAGGGCAAACTTGATACACTGCGTCAGGACACCAACCGTGATGGGAATCAAAAAGACAAGGTATGACTGAAATGATCCAAGCGGTGATTCCATAGAAAAAAGTTATTTTTTAGAAGGAGTGCTTTCCTGTCGAAAGTATAGCATATTCCTTGTTTTCCAGTTGCAAAATTCTCCAGATTTGCTACCCTGAAGAGGTAAATCATGTAAAAAAACTATGATAACATTGCCGCTTATTCTGCTTATCGTTGCTGGTCTTTTGGCGCTCTATACCGTGGTGGCGTATAACTCGTTGGTGAATTTTCGTAACCGGGTCAATGAGGCCTGGAGCGATATTGATGTGCAGCTCAAAAGGCGGTATGATCTTATACCGAATTTGGTTAATACCGTGAAGGGGTACGCTACCCATGAGAGCGGTGTTTTTGAAAAGGTGACCGTAGCACGCGCTCAGGCGATGCAGGCAGGAAATGCTCATGATAAAGCTGAGGCGGAGAATATGTTGTCCCAGACGCTCAAGAGTTTGTTTGCGGTAGCCGAGGCTTACCCGGAGCTCAAGGCCAATCAGAACTTCCTTGAGTTGCAGCGGGAATTGTCTGATACGGAGAATAAAATTCAGGCTTCTCGTCGGTTCTACAATGGCAATGTGCTTGAGCTCAACAATAAGATTGATATGTTCCCTTCCAATATCATTGCCGGTGTATTTCACTTCGAAAAGAAGGAATTTTTCGAGGTAGCTGAAGCTGAGAAGGAGGTCGTGCAGGTGCAATTCTAATCTTGATCGGAGAATGTGGGAGTCATGAAGTGTGAATTTGGGTTTCCTTCTTGATTCCCGATTCATAATTCATGACTCTTTTCTTATATGGCAACACTCTATACTCATAAAGATAGCAATCAACGCCTGACGTTTGTGTATATTACCGGGTTTCTCCTCTTTGTCATTGGAGTAGGGTATGTTTTTGCTGGTGCCATGCAATCAAGCGCGGTGCTCTATGGAGCGGTTCTTTTTTCGGTATTGATGAGTGTGACATCGTATTGGTGGAGCGACAAGATCGTTCTCTCGATGAGTGGCGCCAAACTGGTAGAATTTAAGGATAATGCGGAGCTCTATCG
>CAZHDL010000035.1:11276-11532 GCA_964531045.1 uncultured Bdellovibrionales bacterium
CGGCTGGTAGAAAACTTGGCCATAACGGCTGGGCTCCCGACACCAAAGATTTACACCATTGAAGATTCGGCGCTCAATGCATTTGCGACCGGACGGAATCCGGAACATGGCGTCATTTGTTTTACCACGGGTATTCTACAGACGCTTACTCGCGCAGAACTGGAGGGAGTGGCGGCCCACGAGCTTTCCCATATTGGGAATCGTGACACACTCATCTCCACCGTTGTTGTCATTTTGGTTGGATTTGTAGCTCTTT
>CAZHDL010000036.1:0-3389 GCA_964531045.1 uncultured Bdellovibrionales bacterium
CTATCCGTCTCAATCCTACAGGAAAAAAAAACCGCGCTCATTTTCGGGTGGTGGTGCAGGAACGCACCACAGCCCCTGGAAAGCGTCACGTGGAAATCGTCGGTAGCTATGATCCACACAAGAAGACAACACTTTTGAACAAAGATCGCATCTTGTACTGGGTAGGACAGGGGGCACAGGTGTCGGATGCCGTACACAATATGCTGGTTCGTGAGGGTATTGTTGAAGCAAAGAAGATTGCCAAGAAAATGCCTCGTCCAGTCGTAAAGGAAGTTCCCGTGGAAGCTGAGGCTGCGCCTGCCGAAGAAGTGAAGGCTGAGGCGGCTCCAGTGGCAGAGGCAACTCCTCAGGTAACTGAAGTGCCAGCTGTTGAAGCGGCTCCGGTTGCTGAAGTTACTCCAGCAGAAGCTCCCAAGGCATAGTCGGGATTGGCCACGGCGGTCGCGATCGCCGATGGTTGACAAAAATCCCTTTGAAGGGTAGTATCAAGACACAATTGAATATCCGTAGACCTGAGGCACGAGTCGTTTCCTTGTTCAAGGCAAAATGAATTTCGATATGCTCCTCACGAGGAAAAGAGACTCCTGATGATGTTCAGAAAAGATAGCATCGGGATGTTTTGTAAGAATCTTCAAGTCTGCGGTCATACGCAGATTTTTGTTTCAAAGAAAGGAGATAGGCCTGGTAGTGAAATTTCGACTCAAAGCGGTAACGTTTCACAGGGCTGAAAGAGAGTGTAACTAGGATAATTTTAGAACAACGGCAGGTTAGAAAATAAACTGTCGAAATTCTACTACCGGGTATGCAACAGACCAAACAACAGAAAGAAGTGCTTGTAGAAGAAGTGGCGCAGAAAATTAAGGCCTCAAAAGCTTTGGTCTTTGCGAACTTCAAAGGAGTGTCGGTGAAGGATATCACAGCTATTCGAAGAGAGCTTCGTAAGAGCGGATCGAGTTGGCAGGTACTCAAAAAGACACTGCTCAATATTGCTCTCAAGGATGCCGGAGTGGCTGTGGATGCTCGAGCATTGGATGGACAGGTCGGTGTAGCTTTTTCTCATGATGAGGTGGCGGCTGCCAAGGTCATTGCTGATTTTCAGAAGGCCAACAAGGAAGTGACGCTGACCATCGAAGGAGGAGCGTTGGGAAGCAAATCGCTTTCTGCCAACGAGGTCAAGGCTCTGGCTAAATTGCCAAGTCAGGATGAACTGCGAGGGATGCTCGTCGGGACACTCCAGGCTCCAATTTCCAGCTTTGTTCGAGTGCTTGGTGGCAATCTGAGAGGATTGGTTCAGGTGCTGAAGGCAATTGAGGAAAAGAAGGCTTAGGCGTACATTATTATCAAGTAAGTAATCATATAACGATAAAGTTATGTCAGAAGAAGTAAAAGAAGCTGTAGTTGTGCCAGAGAAGTTTGAGAAGCTTGTTGCCGAAATCGAAAAGATGAGCGTGCTCGATCTTTCTGAATTGGTACACGTTCTCGAAGAGAAGTTTGGTGTGTCTGCTGCTGCTCCGATGATGATGGGTGCCGCTGCCGCTGCTCCAGCTGAAGCCGCTGAAGAGAAAACTGAATTTGATGTTGAGCTCACAGCTGCTGGTGCTCAGAAGATCAATGTTATTAAGGTAGTGCGCGAAGTGACCGGTCTTGGTTTGAAGGAAGCTAAGGATATGGTAGATGCCGCTCCAAAGGTTATCAAGGAGAAGATTGCCAAGGCCGATGCCGAAGCTATCGTCAAGAAGTTGGTAGAGGCTGGTGCCACTGCTGTTGCCAAGTAACACGAAGTGTCACCCTGAGTATAAAAGGGTATCTGGCCTTCGTCGCGAAACCCCGCCCTCCGGCGGGGTTTTCTTTTGACAAAGAAACAAACAGGAGTAAGATAGGAAAGTATTCTCAAGTCGGCTCTCGTGAGCCTTTTTTGTTTCATTGGTAAAAATAATACCCTATGTCACTCGAAACGATACTGTCTTTTTTTGTGCTCATGCTGATTTCAATCGGAACATTTTTCCTTTCTCGAAGGGTGAAGATGCCGTATACGGTACTGTTGGTACTGGTAGGATCGCTCCTTGTTCCACTGACGAGTATCCCGTTCTTTTCTTTTTTGGCAGCGTTTCAGCTGACTCCGGAGCTGCTGTTTTACCTCTTTCTCCCCATCCTCATTTTTGAGTCGGCCTATAACATGCGGGTGCGAGATTTGATGACCAATATTCGAGCAGTATCCTGGTTTTCGGTAGGGAGTTTGGTTATATCGATGTTTTTTATTGCCGCGGCATTATTCTTTGTTCTTCGGCTTATCGGCATGGAGGTGCCATTTTTGGCAACGCTGCTCTTTGGCGCTCTGATCTCAGCTACAGACCCGGTAGCGGTTCTTGCTTTGTTTAAGGAATTCGGAGTCCCTCGCCGTCTTGCCTTTTTGTTTGAGGGTGAGAGTCTTTTCAATGACGGAACATCCCTTGCCGCCTTTTTGGTGGTGCTCGAGATCATTCTGCATGGTTTTTCCGGAGTCTCAACGGTGGTAGAAGGAATATTTACGTTTGTTACCATGGTTTTTGGTGGAGTGGCTTTTGGTATCCTGATGGGTTTCTTGTTTGCCAAGCTGATTGAAAAGGTGGAGGACAACGAGCATATTGAAATTACGCTCACTATGCTTGTGGCACACCTGACCTTTATTTTATCGGAAGTCATCTCTCACTACTTTGTTTTGTTTGGCCATGAAATCAAATTTTCCTCCATCATTGCTACAGTTATGGCCGCTATGGTGATCGGAAATTATGGACGCTCCAAGCTTTCCCATACCAGTCATCACTTTATGGAAAGTTTCTGGGGGTACTTTGCCTTTTTGGTGAACTCCTTGGTTTTCATTACGATGGGGTTCTTGTTTGCCAGTTTGCCTATCGAGCTCAAGCATTTCGTCGTCCCTATTCTTCTTACCGTAGTAGTTGTCGTTGTTGCGCGAGCCGTGTCTATTTATCCGGTAGCCTGGTTGCTCAATAGGGGAGAGAAAGAAGAAAAAATTCCTCTGTCTTGGCAGCACCTCCTTTCCTGGGGGAGCCTGAGAGGGGCACTGGCAGTGGTGATGGTACTTTTGATTCCCGATACGATCACGTTGCCGGGCTGGGCGTTTGATTTTACTTTAAAGGAGTTTATTACCGCTCTTACCATCGGCTGTATTTATTTCACTTTGTTTGTGAAGGCGCTGACAATCGGTGCGATGATTCGTCATTTCAAACTCGATGAGTTGACACCTGTTGAGGAGGCGGAATATCGCCAGGCGCGCTCACTCATTTTTTCTTTTGGGAAAGAAAAGCTGGAGGATTTCTATGAAAAGCAATACATGAGTGAGGCAACGTACCAGAAACTGAAGCAGTCTCTGGGGCGGCAGTCCTCCCAGG
>CAZHDL010000036.1:3399-5094 GCA_964531045.1 uncultured Bdellovibrionales bacterium
GATTATGGGTCGTTCAGAAAATGATTTTGAGGAGGCGCTGCGGGTATATGCTCTGGGCATAGAAAAAAATTTCTTGGGTGTGCTGTTTCAGTATCATGAAGTGAATGAGTCTGTCTACAAAAAGATTTTGACGAAGCTTGATATGCAGCTTGAACGGGTAGAAAATGGTGCCGAGCAGATTCAGTCGTTGGATGAGGAATTCGCTCCGGACTGGTTTGAGCGGCTGGCACGATTTACTCGTTCTCTTATCGGTGGGCGTGATGATGCAGAAGAGGCTGTCCGAGAACGGTATATGTACTATCGCGCACAGAGCGTTATCGCACGCAAGGTCTTGAAGGAATTCACTCGTATGAAAAATCGTCCAGATCTCCATACGTCCGAGTATCTGGCACTGCTGCAGAAGGTCACTTCGGCATATCAGGAATTTTATGATGATGCGCGTGCTCGCATGGAAGTGGTCGTCTCAGAGCACGCCGATTTTCTCGCGGCCCTGGATGAGAAATTTGGGAGTGAAAATGTGCGAAAGGCTCATCAGGATGGTTTGTCAGCGCTTACCCGGAAGAATATGCTTTCTCCGAAGCTGGCTATTTTGCTCGAGGAAGACTTCAATAACAACCGCGGAAGATAGGAGGGGGCACCCTTTCTGTTTTTTAGGGTCTCAGGTATACTGCGTAGGTAATCTTCTTCTTGTTGATTCTTATGGAATTTTTTGGTATAGATTTGATCTCTCTTATTGAAGCGATTGGGTACGCCGGGGTGTTTGCTATCGTGTTTGCCGAGACTGGCCTTTTTCTTGGGTTTTTTCTCCCGGGAGATAGCCTTTTGTTTGTGGCTGGCTTTCTTGCTTCGCAGCAGTTCTTTTCATTGCCGGTACTGTTGTTTGGCATCTTTTTTTCCGGTATCATTGGCAATTTGTTTGGGTATGAGTTTGGTCGCCGTATCGGACCAAAGATTTTTAGCCGTGAAGACTCACTTCTTTTTAAGAAAGCACATGCCCTGAAGGCACAGGCCTTCTATGAAAAGCATGGGCCCAAGACAATTTTTCTTGCCCGCTTTATGCCTATTGTCCGGACCTTTGCTCCAATTATTGCTGGTGTGGGAAACATGAGCTTCCGGACTTTTCTTTTGTATAATGTCATAGGTTCGTTTGCTTGGACTTTTGGTCTGGTCCTCATGGGGTACAGCCTGGGGAATGTTATTGATGTTGACCGGTATCTCTTACCGATTATTTTGGCCATTGTTTTTCTCTCGTTTTTGCCTGGGATAGTAGCCTATCTCAAGGAACGCTCCGGAAAGCAGGAGGGGCGGTAGGGCTTTGACAAGAATGAAAAAAAGAGTAGAATACTGGTGTTCCCGAATGGGCGGTTTCGGCTTTTTCTTTATTGGGAAGATATCGGAAATTGGTGATTTTGACACGTTATGTATCGATTGCTTCGAAAAATTGCGACTACTCCGCGGCTGGTTGTCCCGGAGCAGGAGCTCCTTGATCTTGAAATGCCCGTTTTGGGTGAGCAGCTCAGTGCGGCTGTCAGAAGGATTTTTTCCGGTTCAGTGGCTATCCGTCAGGTGGCGGCAGGATCAAGCAATGCTGAAGAGCAGGAGCTGACGGCGCTTGGTAATGTGTATTACGATGTCGAGCGCTTCGGTATTCACTTTGTGGCCTCTCCTCGGCATGCCGACCTGCTTATCGTCACT
>CAZHDL010000036.1:5104-11450 GCA_964531045.1 uncultured Bdellovibrionales bacterium
GGTTTGCGTCGCACCTATGAGGCGATGCCGGAACCTCGTTTTGTCGTGGCTCTTGGTGATGGCGCTATCGATGGGGGGATTTATCGTGATTCGTACGCCGTGCACAATAGTGTCGAAGATGTTATCCCGGTTGATTTTAAAATTCCGGGTGATCCACCAGCACCAAAAGTGATTTTGGCCTCATTACTCCGAATTTTTCAGGATATCGAATCTCATCATTCTACAAACCGTTAGTGTATGGAACTTCTGCTCTCATCTTTTGGTATACTTTTGCTGATAGGCATTTTTGTTTTTGGTGCCCTTGGATCGCTCTTCGCTGCTCGTTTATTCGAGGATAGAGGGGAGATTGCTGGGTATGTGGCTCATGGATCTGGGTTACTCGGGTCGCTTCTCGCTCTTTTTCTTTCTGTGCAGGTTCTGTTGTCCGGACAGGGCATTCAATTCTCAATCCCAGGTGTTTTGCCGGGAGTGATTGATTTCAGTTTTCGTTTGGACGGATTGTCAGCGTTCTTCCTGGGGCTGATCGCTCTCATTGGAGGTGTTGCTTCGTTGTACGGATTTTCATACCAGCGGCATTTTTACGGGAAGTATAACTTGGGAACGTTTGGATTTTTCTATACTACTTTTCTCGGGAGTCTGCTGCTCGTGACACTGGCCAATCAGGCCCTCTTCTTTCTTTTGGTGTGGGAGCTGATGTCACTGGCATCATACTTTTTGGTTATTTACGAATATCGAAAAAGCGAAAGCGTGCGTGCTGGCTTCCTGTATTTTCTGATGACGCATATCGGAACGCTTTTTATCATGATGGCTTTTTTCTTGGCCTACAAAGCGACAGGATCGTTTGATTTCAATACCTGGCGAGCCATGGCTGGAACAATCGATCCGACAGCACAGTCTTTTATTCTCCTCTGTGCCTTGTTCGGTTTTGGTATCAAGGCGGGTATTATTCCGGTGCATATTTGGCTTCCCGGAGCTCATTCGGCTGCTCCGACACATGTCTCAGCACTCCTTTCAGGAGTCATGATCAAGACGGCTATTTTTATGTTCATTCGTTTTTTCTTTGATTTTTTTCCGGGAGCGCCAATCGAATGGGGTCTGACATTTTTGATTCTGGGCGGTATATCATCCCTGCTCGGGGTGTTGTACGCCCTTTCTGAACACGATATCAAGCGTTTGTTGGCCTATCACAGCATTGAAAATATCGGGATTATTCTCCTTGGTTTGGGGGCAGGGATTTCCTTCTTTTCCTTGGGCCTCGAGACATTTGCGCTCTTTGCTTTGGCAGCTGCGTTGTACCACACGATGAACCACGCTATTTTCAAGGCATTGCTCTTCTTGGGGGCGGGTGGGGTGGTAGCGTCAACGGGAACGCGCAACATGGAGCACTACGGAGGATTGATTCGTCTCATGCCGTACACTGCCTTCTTCTTTCTTATTGGATCTTTGGCTATTTCCGCTTTCCCGCCCTTTAATGGTTTTGCGAGCGAATGGTTGACCTTCCAGGCGCTCTTTGTTGGCATTGGTTCGGCCAGTGTTGCAGTCAAGGCAGTCTTTATTTTTGCGATCGCCAGCTTGGCCTTTACCGGTGGGTTGGCCGCCGCTTGTTTCGTGAAGGCTTTCGGTACCATGTTTTTGGCTCGGGCACGACACGCCTTTGAACGACCAGTACACGAGAGTGGTCTGTCGATGCTTGTAGCGATGGGTATCTTGGCGGTGTTGACGCTTGTGCTCGGTATTTTTTCAACCGTTGTCATCGCTGCACTCGTTGGAGTGGTGGCAAGTATCGGCCTGACCAATCCGACCACGTTCCAGTTTCCGTTTGTGGAGTTTGTTGCTGCACGTGAACAGTTTGCGAATGTTTTGCCGCTTGATATAGTGGCGTTGGCACTCGCCACCGTCTTTGCTTTTGTGGCCGGTATCGTCGTGTGGCTCACTCGAACAAGAAAAATTGTTGTTGGCCGAACATGGGATTGTGGAACGCCGTTGACTGCCCGAGGTGAAATGACAGCGACAAGTTTTTCCCGATCACTGGTCACTATTTTTCGAGGTATCTTGCGTCCGACCAAACAGACTGAGACCGAGTACCATGATGAAAATATGCGCTACTTCATCAAGTCACAGGAAGTGAAAACAGAAATAGGGGATCCGTATCGTCAGATGCTCTACCAGCCACTTCATACGGCGCTGCAGTTCATCGCTTCCAAGATGCGTCATATCCATGGAGGAAACGTCAATGTGTATGTACTCTATATTTTTATCACACTGCTCGCGCTTCTTTTTTGGACGACTCGCTCATAACACTTCATTATGGAAATTCTTATTTTTATTCTGCAGCTCCTCATTATCCCGGCTCTCTCGCCGTTGTGCATAGGAGGGATTCGTAAGATAAAGGCACGCTTGCAGAATCGTGTTGGAGCCAGTGTTTTCCAGCCGTATCGTGATTTGTGGAAATTGTTTCACAAGGACGAGGTGATTTCAGGGGATACCTCATGGATATTTCGATTTGCTCCGTATCTGATTTTTTCCGTCGTAGTTCTGATTGGGGCGAGTATCCCGGTTATGACCACTGTCGTACCGGAATTGTTTCAGGAGAGTGTTTTGTCACTTTCTTTCATGGCGAGCGGTGATTTTATTGTCATCGTTTACTTGTTGGCACTGACGACATTTTTTCTGGCTCTTTCCGGAATGGATGCCGGGAGCGGGTTTGGTGGATTTGGTTCCAGCCGAGAGATGACGATGGCTGCGCTCGCTGAGGGTGGACTGTTCTTCTCTCTGTTGGCCGCTTCTGTTATCGCTCAAACAGGAAATGTGTTCACGATGGCTGAGAGTTTGAAGACTATTCCGCTGCAGTCTTTTATTCCACTCGTCATTGCGTTCCTTGCTTTTTTCATCGCTCTGTTGGCTGAAAATTCGCGCTTTCCTGTCGATAACCCGGCTACGCACCTTGAGCTGACCATGATCCATGAAGCTATGATCTTGGAATATTCCGGTAAGCGTTTGGCGCTGATTGAATGGGCAAGCTGGAGTAAGCTCCTCATCTTCATTGCTTTGGGGGCGAATATCTTTTTCCCCTGGGGTGTGGCTACGTCGTTTTTGCCGGAAATGCTCGTGGTATCGGTGCTTTTGTTTGCACTCAAGGCAGTGGGATTCATGGTCATCATCGCCGGTCTTGAATCAACTATGGCTAAGTTTCGCATTTTTCGAGTGCCGGATCTGCTCTTCACTTCCTTTGTTCTCTCGGTGATAGCCCTGGCAGTGACAATTACCTTTTAACGTGATGGTTATGTTGGAACACGCTCGCGAAATTTACTTTTCTCTCGATCTGATCGCTTTTTTGGTGACACTGGGGCTCCATTTGGTTAAGACAAATCGTAATCTGATTCGTCTCTATGTGCTCCAGTCACTCGCGGTAGCCGCCTTTCTTTTGTTGGCTGGTCTTGTTGAAGGTGATCGAGGATTGATTTTCGTAGCTCTTTTGACACTGGGTATCAAGGCTGTGGTGGCACCGCTTTTCTTTTCTCGTCTCATACGACAGTACGGCACCCGCTTCACAACCAATAACTATCTTTCGACACCCATGACGCTCATGGTTCTGACTGGCTTGGTACTCTTTGCGTATTCACGAGTCTTTCAGCCGCTTGGTTTGTTGACACCGGAGATCTTTGGTGTGTTGCCACTCAATCTGGCCATGGTGCTTATTTCTATCTTTATGCTTATCAATCGACGAGGAGCTTTTTCTCAGATGATTGGGGTGCTTTCTCTTGAAAACGGTATTTTGCTTTTGGCGGCCTTTATCGGTATCAGACAATCAGTGGCGCTCGAGATAGGTATTATTTTTGACATAGCTATTTGGATGATTATCGCCCAAATATTTATCTCTATGATTTATCGCCAGTTCGGTTCGCTCAATGTCACCAAGATGAAACGTCTTATTGAAGAGTAATATTTGAATACTATGCTGCTCACCTTTCTTATCGCCCTCCCGTTGCTTACCGCCGTGTTCATCATGCTCTTGTCATCCAAATACACCCGGGTGATAGAGCGGGCGGTGATTATGTCCAGTGTTTTTGAACTGGGTTTGGTTTTGGCACTTATCCCGGCCGTAGTGGAAAAGGGCTCTGCCGGGGGATCGGCGTTGTTTTCTCTCGATCCTTTGGGAGTGTTTCTCTCGCTGGTCATCGCTCTGGTTGGATTTTTTGCCAGTCTGTACTCAGTGGGATACCTGAGAGCGGAAGTAGGGAAGGGTATCATTGGTCCGCGTCGGGTGCATCAGTATTTTCTCCTGCTCAAGTTGTTTTTCTTCGTCATGTTTTTGGCGGTGGCCACCACGAGCCCAGTCGTGATGTGGATTGCTATCGAAGCAACCACGCTCTCGACGGCTTTTTTGATCAGTTTTTACAACAAACAGTCAGCCACTGAAGCTGCCTGGAAGTATCTGATTATCAATTCCCTTGGTCTCCTCCTCAGTCTGTTGGGAACACTCTTATTTCTCGCTTTCCCTGCCGCTACCGAAGGAGTACTCACTTGGGAGACACTACGGGCAGGAGCGGCTTCCATGCAGCCACTAGTAGTCAAGGTAGCCTTTGTGTTTATTCTCGTGGGATACGGCACCAAGATTGGTTTTGTGCCGCTGCACACATGGAAGCCGGATACCTATTCTAAGGCACCTACACCGATTGCGGCTCTCCTCTCGAGTGTGCTGCTCAATGTCGCTTTTCTGGCTATTCTGCGTTTCAAGGGGCTCACTGATATCACGCTTCAGTCCAATTTTACGAGCGAGCTCTTCTTGTTTTTCGGAGGTCTCTCGGTGACGGTGGCGGCTCTCCTTATTTTTATCCAGAAAAATTACAAGCGGTTACTCGCGTATTCGAGTATCGAACATGCCGGACTATTGGCGCTCGGTTTTGGTTTTGGAGGAGTAGGCGTTTTCGCTGCGCTGCTTCATATGCTCTACCACTCTCTCGGTAAGGCGCTGGTGTTCTTTGCTGCCGGCAATGTTTTCTTGAAATATAGCTCGACCAAAATGAAGGATGTGACAGGGATGATTCGGGTGTTGCCGCTGACGGCGCCGATACTTTTTGTTGCTTTTCTCGCCGTGCTTGGCTTGCCGCCGTTTGGTCTCTTTTTGTCTGAGTTCCTACTTTTGTCCGCCGGGATGGAACAGTACCCGCTGTTGGTCGTGGGGGTACTCATTACGCTCATGGTGGTTTTCTTCGGTTTTCTCAAACATCTGATTGCGATGGTTTTTGGGGCAGCTCCGGAAGGGGTGGAACGGGGGGAAGCGAATATACTGACCCAGATTCCTATCGTGCTCCTTCTCTCTTTGTTTTTGGTGCTGACCTGGTACTTGCCGGAAACGCTTGCGGAGCTGATTCAGTTGGCCGCCAATAGCATTTTACTCAATTCTTAGTTTTTCACTCCTATGACTGATTTTGGTACACTGCTCACTCGTTACGGACTGGCTGGGTTTTCCTGCAAACAGGAGGGAGACATGCTTTTGTTTGAAGTATCAGAAAACAACCTGAGGGAGACCATTGAGAAACTCAAGCATGACCACGCCTTGACCCTGAAAACGGTGGTGGCGACCGATGAGCGCCAGATGCAGCAGGGCTTCCGTATCCACTACGTATTTGGTGTGCCCAAGGAGAATTTGTTTCTCGTACCTTTTTTGACCGTAACGGAAGAGAAAAAATCATTTCCATCGCTGACACCTCTTGATCAAGAATTTTCTCTTTATGAGCAGGAGATCATGTCATTTTTTGGCCTGATACCGGAAGGACATCCGCGAGCCGGACGGATTATTCTGCACCAGGAAAATTTTCCAGCCGATATGTATCCTTTGCGTAAGGATTTTGTCTGGAATACAGTTGTGACGCCGCCACAAGAAAAGGAGTACCCAGTCTTTCAAAAGTACGAAGGGGAAGGTGTGTATGAAATTCCCGTGGGACCGGTGCACGCCGGCATTATTGAGCCGGGACATTTTCGCTTCAGTGTTTTGGGGGAGGAAATTCTTCGCCTGGAGCCACGATTGGGATATGTGCACAAGGGAACAGAGAAACTCTTTGAATACCTGTCTCTGGAAAAGCAGTTAACGCTTTCCGAACGTATTTCCGGAGATAGTTCGTATCATCACGCCCTGGCTTTTGCTGCTGCGGTGGAGAAGCTGGCCGGAGTAACCGTGCCAACCCGTGCTCGTTTGTTGCGGGTGGTCTATGGTGAGCTCGAGCGCTTGGCCAACCATTGTAACGATCTGGCCTTTATCCTCCTCGATACCGGATTCAGTTTTGGTGGAAGCCACGGTTCACGATTGCGAGAACGTGTCATGCAGTGGAATGAGCGGTTGACC
>CAZHDL010000037.1:0-1990 GCA_964531045.1 uncultured Bdellovibrionales bacterium
AGGGAACTCAGACGGAGCAGGGAGCTCCCAATCCTATCTTCCAAACCTTCCTGGTGAGCGTGGCATTCTTCTTGGTAGTTCCGCTATTGTATTGTAAAATAGTATTGAAGGAGCCGCTTGAAAATTTAGGTTGGGGGAAAGGAAAAGTGTTTCTGGGGATTTTTGTCAGCATTCTGGCGGTAGCTGTCGCTCTCTCTAGTGTGGTGGCCCTGGCCTCGCTCACATCCTTTCGGGATAAGTTTCTTTTTGCTAACGCAGTCCAGACGGATTTTCTCTGGTTTGTGCTGTACGAAGCAGTCCTTGTCCCTTTCACTGCTCTTTTGTACGAAGTTTTTTTTCGAGGGCTGATTCAGCGGTTATGGTTGGGGTCTCTCGGGATAGCGGCGGTTCTCGTGCAGTCAGGTTTTTTTGTTGCTCTGCTGTATCTCTCTAACGATCTGACGTTGGAGCGAGTCCCGGCCCTGATATTTGCTCCGCTCTCTGGCCTTATCGTCTACTATTCCGGTTCTCTCTGGTATGCTTGGGCGGCGAGTTGGTTCTTCTTTTTCCTCAGTGATATTTTTCTCCTCGTATCTCGCTGAATAGTAACTCTATGAAATTTTTGAACCGAAAAAAAATAAATAAGATACTCAGTGTCTTGTTGTTGTGTTTCCTTGTGGGGGGCAATACTCCGATAGCCTCTGCCGGACTGTTTGGGGGGCCGAGTATTCCTTCGGCTTCGTCTATTCTGTCGGATATGGAGAAACGGTACCATCTTGATACGGGGAGTATTCAGAATCAGGGGGAGAGTCTCAACGTGGCTGATAATAAAAAACCGGTTCCGGAAGTATCACTTTTTTTCAGTCCCAGTGATCCACGGCCAGGCGAAAAGATTTCAGCTCGTGCTTTCCCGATGTATTTTTCAACGGATCAGTTTAATCTGTACTATACGTGGTACCTGAGGCGGGATGGGTGCAAGTTGAATAATAATCCCAATGCAGCTACACAGGATTTGTGTGATCGTGATGAAAACTCCAAGATTACCGTAGAAGACTGGAAGATTGAGGCAATGAAGCTGTTGGCTCAGAATAATTTTGATGTGGCTGATGCTGGTGGGTATGCGGCCGATACAGATGATGATGGCTACCGGGCGGTAGCCGGAGGAAACAACAAAGTAGGGGCTCCCAATCATTGTTATATCAATGATCCGAATTCGGGGAAAAACTACGAACTCCTAAGTGTTGATGCTGATCAGGTCACCTTTCCATGTGTGGGAGGTACTTCACCGGTCTGTATGGTGGGAGAGGGGGAAATAGAGGCAGAGAATATCGACCCGCTCAATCCAAGTTCGAGCTTTTCTTTTTCCGATACGGACGTCTGTCACGCAGCCGGTGTACCGTTTTGTGCCGGGAATGGGAGTGTAGGGTGTAACGTCGGTGTGCCACGATGCGTGGCCAATCCGACTACCACCACGTCTTGCGGTGTCGCTCTGGCGGCCTGTAATGGGAATTCTACCGATGACGATGATACGGTCTGTCGCCATTTGTTTCCGAACGCTCCTGGACAGAAAACCGGGGACGGAAGTTTTGGAGTGAACGAAGAGCGGTTTTGGGGGACGAACCCGAACGATCCAGATACGGCTGATAACGGAAACAAGGATGAGGCCAATATCGCCGGATTGGGGCAGAGTACCTTTACCTGGAACTATTTACCGGGAGATCAGGTGGGGGTGGCAATAGAGGGTACCTCGATGATTGCGACCAAGTATAATGACTCATCCTCGATGATCATGTGGGCCTTCCCCAAAAAAGACTGCTCTCCTTCTTTGGGGAGTGGTACCGGAGAACGAGTGAAGTCCATCAAGGGATACAATGTTACCATACCGACCGTCAAAATGGATCTGAACAAGTGTATTGGCTATTTAGACGGTAAGGGTGAGGAGCATACCCCGAATCTTGTTGATCCTACCCAGGGTGGGCAGGCAACTAATCTTGAATTGAGCGTGACAGCC
>CAZHDL010000037.1:2000-7321 GCA_964531045.1 uncultured Bdellovibrionales bacterium
CGGATAATCCGATTAACGATGCGACTGAGGATCAGTCCGGAGACGTTATCTCAGCTCAGGTATCCATATCAAACCTTTCGCGTACCGCTTCTGAAACCCTCTATAAATGGGAGGTAGAAATTAATAATACCCCGCGTTTTCCAGCAACAAACATCACGAAGGATCTCCAAAAATATGAGCTTCTAGGAAATGGACAGGGCATCGCGCTCGACACCCTCCGTTTGCGGATGAATATTCCGGATGATGGAAATAAACCCCTGGGAGGAAAGCGGCTCTCTGAGTATTTGGATAACGGAGTGGGGTACCTTCGTTTTTCTGTGACAGGGACAGAGAGTTTTTCAAGTGGTATCACCAGAAAGGGAAAGAGTGATGTCATCGTCAAATTTGTGTCGACGAGTGAGAAAATTTCCGCCTACAAAGTGGACGCGGTCCCCGTTGGAGATGATACGATGCATGTAGCTTTATCAAAATCCTTGATTTGCAATAACGATCCTCTGGATCGGTCAGCCTGTCGCGTCATTAAAAACGAGGTGATTGGCTTGAGCGTTGATCCGAATGGGTTAAGTGATTTCAGATGGTCTATCAATGGCGCGCCACTTATTTGTACCAGTGCCAACGTGTCACCGGACTGTGAAAAAAACAGCAACAACAACCCTTCTCCTGGTCAGCAAAATCACGTCAACTTCTTCCCGGTTTCGGGAGATCCGGGTGATACCTATGTTGTATCAATGACGGCTAATGATCTTTCTTCTGCTAAGTCTGATAAGTCGGTCACTTTGACAAGAGCCTTTCATGTGGTTGAACCTCAATTGACCATCGGATCCATGAATCTCAATACAGCTTGGCCGAAGCTTTTGGGACAGTACAAGGATGTCAATGATAAGGCCTGTCCAAATGGGATGTGTCCGGAATACAGCCAGTCTGTTTTGGAGGGATTTTCTGAAGAAGATATGGCGTTTCAGGGCATCTTTATGCCGAACTTCTTGGCTGATCGGGCCACGCGTCAGTGGACGGTTGATGGTACGCCGGTAGAGGAGGTAGCCGGTGTTCCTGGGGGCGCTATCGCCTTTGCCGCTCTGAAGGCTGCTCCCAATGTGTATAATATCGCTCTTGAGGCCTCGGTGGTACAGTCGCAGGGGATACGACAGGCACTGCGCGATATTTGGGATATCTCACCACTTGATTCTCCGGAAATTCATTTTTCTACTGGTGCCCAAATAGAACTCCTCGAGCCTGGTTTTGCTCAGGGAACGCTGCAGGGTACAAAGAAGTACATGGCGGCTATCGCCTCGTATGTTCCTGCTTCTCTCTTATTTCTCCTTCGTATTGTTCTGGCAGTGTTCCTCCTCTTGTTTACAGTCAATATTCTTCATGGGCTGTTGCCCGAGCGAATAGTTTTGCGGCGTGAGTAGGAGAAAATTCATCCTGTGTTGTTTCAATAAAAAATCCCTTGTTAAAGGGATTTTTTATTGAGATAAAAAGTCTCTACACTACGCATTCAATATGTACTACGTTCAATATGAGTGGGCAAGGAGGGACTCGAACCCTCACTCCTTTCGGAACCAGTTCCTAAGACTGGCGCGTATACCAATTCCGCCACCTGCCCAGAGGTTATAAAATTTTTGCATGTTCACCGAGGAGACGACAGAGCTCAGTTGCTTCTTTCTGTACCAGAGGGGAGTCTTCGTATTCTCCGTGATGTCTGGTGACGTCTCCGTAGGTATGTTTTTTTTGATCGAGATGGAGATTGAGAAGAAGTGTCATGCCCGTTACCTTTGTATAGCAGTGAAAACGTGGGTAACCTGATTGAGAAAAAACTCGGACGAAACTCATTTCCCCCTGCTCCTGTCGTTGAAAAACGTACCCGGCTCGTCGCAGGAGAGAAACGGGATTTTCAGTTAGTGGAGAGACTTGTAGTTTCATAGAAATGTTCTCGAGCCAAATAGTTGGCTTTCTCGCTTCGCTTTTGCACCGCTCAGTCGGAGTGCCGGGAATTCCCTGCGGGCCTGGGTCCTTCCACGAGATGGAATGACCCTTCAATTCCGGACGAAAGCCAAGCAGTTGGCTTTCTCGCTTCGCTTTCGCGCTGCTCAGTCGGAGTGCCGGGAATTGAACCCGGATTACACGAACCCGAATCGTGCGTAATTCCGTTATACCACACTCCGGAGCTTTTATTCTACCCAATGACGTTTCCGTATCATCTCGTCATCTTTTTTCTTGGTAGCGTCAATTTTCTTTTGAGCGATATCACGGAGGGTGGCGAGGTCATTTTTCTCCAAAACACGAGCCCGTTCTATGAGGATGTCATAGGTGTTTTGCTTAGGGTCTTCCAGTACTTCGCCCAATAAAACATCAAGGAGCATGCCGATTTTTGGTGAAGGAGTAAGACCAAGCTCTCGCATAAGGTCATTACCCTTGAGTGCCAGCATTTTGACAGAGAGAGGATCATGAGAAACCTTTTCTATCATGTACTCGAGGTGACGAAGCTTATAGGGCTTTGCTTTTGGGACACCGGAACCCAGTCTATCACCGATTCGGACAGCCATCAAGTCATCCATATTTTCCAGTCCGACACGTTTGACGAGCCGTCGTACCGAGCTTTCCGTTACCTCATCGACATTGTAGTAAAAAAGATGGTTATCAACGAGGAGCGTGGCGTGCTTGACGATGTCTTTGGGGAAACGGAGACGGGTCAGGATGGTTTCTGTGAGACGAGCGCCCACATGGTCATGATTATAGAATGTCGCGCGATAGCCCTCTCCGCGCTTGGTATGGGGTTTACCCACGTCATGCAGCAAGCAGGCCAATCGAACGGACAGCTTGGGGGAAGGACAGGTCTCGAGCGCTCGGAGATTGTGTTCCCAAACCGTGTAGATATGATGGAGGTTTTGGGTAACGCCAATACCAAGTTCGAGTTCCGGCATGATGTACTGAAGAAGCCCGGTTTCGTGAAGCATCTGTATGCCAAAGGAGGGATTCCTTGAGACGAGAATTTTGGAGAGTTCATCGCGCAAACGTTCTTTTGAAACAGCTGACAGATTGGCAGAAAGCTTCTGTATGGCAGCCAGACTCTGTTCGTCAATTGACCAGTTTGACGAAGAAGCGGTATTGTTTGGCTCACGTAATTCTGAGAGAAAACGAACAGCTCGCATGAGACGGAGTGCGTCTTCTGCAAAACGATCCTCCGGATTCCCAACGGCTCGGATAATTTTTTGTTGCAAATCCTTCTGTCCCTGGAAGGGATCGACCAGTGTAAAGACACCATCTTTTTTTCCGTAGGCGAGCGCATTGATAGTAAAGTCGCGACGGGCTAAATCGTCAGTGAGTGAGGCAGAGAAGGTCACGGTACTGGGATGACGTTTGTCATCATACCCTGATTCGGTGCGATACGTCGTGACTTCGACGATGTCAATACAAGAATCAGCGGCCTGAGGAGTAGAATGAGCAAACAAGGCAGTCTTTACTCCTACGGTACCAAATTCATTCTCATAAAAGCTTTCTGGAAAGCACCGAAGAATATCTTGCGGGAGGGCAGCGGTAGTGATATCCCAGTCTTTTGGTTGGCGTTTGAGTAGGAGGTCGCGAACACAACCACCGACGATGTATGCTTCAAAACCAGCCTCACCAAGAGTGTCGAGGATATGCTGAACTGGCAGAGGTATTTGTGTGAACATAGGAAAAAAGGATACATTCAAAACCCAGATAAACCACTGCTCTTAAAAAACGGAGCGCGGGCGTTTGAGGGAGTTTTGACGAGAGCTATTGTTTTTCTAGAGTGTTCGCTTTTTCTCTTCTTCTTTGTAACAGATGAGGGTATGACCCACCTGAATCTTGATAGTACCTTCAAACACAACACCGCATTCATTGCCCTGACCAACTTCGTCGGCATTCTGTTTATTTTGCTGGAGATTGAGCATTTTTCCTGTGCCCACGATATCGTCACCGCGCTTAATTTCAAGGAGTGATCCACGTAGCATTTTTCCTTCTGCTACACGACCGCCGACAATCATATCGTGTTTACCTGTTTTAAAGATAGCTAAAACGGAAAGTCTGCCGGAATCAGTGCGGACAATCTCGGGAGGAAGCAGTGCGGCCAAACGGTCTTTCAGGCCATCAACAAGTTTGTAGATGATATTGTAGGTGACAATCTCAACCTTGCTGGTTTCGGCAAGGCGCTTGGCGACGGAGGTTGGTTCGCTGCTGAAGCCAACAAGGAGGGCATGAGCATTTTCAGCTGTTCGGACATCTGATTCGGTAATGCTCCCGACACCGGCGTCGATGATTTCGAGGAGTACTTCGTCCGATTGAATAGTGGAAAGAATTTGCTCTATGGCCTCCAGTGATCCCTGCACATCAGCCTTCAGTACGATGGCGAGTTTTTTCATTTCTTTTTCCTCCTCACTTTGAATTTTTCCGGTCTTGCTCTTCGTGCTGTCTTTGAGGAGGGCTTCTTTGGAACGAAGACGTGCCAGACCCTTGCCACTTACTACTTGCACGACGTCATTTGTTTGAGGAGCGGTGTTAAAGCCATACAGGGTAGCGGGTGTGGATGGTCCGGCCTGAAGCAGATTTTTTCCACTCCAGTCTTCAATGCGACGAATACGGCCAAAGGTTCCTCCGGCAACGACGTCCTGACCTACCTTGAGGGTTCCCGTGCGAACGAGTGCGGTAGCGACAGGACCCTTCTGGGGATCAAGATGTGATTCGAGTATGACGGCAAAACCGTCACGTTTTTGATCGGCGCGGAAATCCTCCACTTCGGAGAGGAGAAGGATGTTGTCGAGCAATTTATCGATGTTGATGTTGCTTTTGGCACTGATCTCGGTGCACATAGTCTCGCCACCCCATTCTTCGAAGAGAATGCCGTGTTCGGCGAGCTCTTGTTTGACACGATCCGGTTTGGCTTCGGGCTTGTCGATTTTGTTGATTGCGACAATGACAGGGAGTTTGTGTTCCTTGAGATACTCAATAACCTCTTTGGTCTGTGGTCGAACGCCATCGTCAGCAGCAACCACAAGAATAGCGATATCAGCGATAGATAAGCCACGTTTTCGCATGGCAGCAAACGCCTCGTGACCAGGAGTGTCGATAAAGGTAATCAGCTGCTTGTGCTTTTTTGCCTGGTACGCACTGATATGCTGAGTGATACCACCGGCTTCCCCGAGGGCAACACTGGCCTTTCGGATGGTATCAAGAAGCGTGGTCTTTCCGTGGTCGACATGTCCAAGAATGGTAACGATAGGAGGGCGAGGGGACAAATTTTTTCCGGAGTTTTTTTCTTCGAGCAAGATCTTGTTTAGTCCTTCAAGGGTGAGTTGTCC
>CAZHDL010000037.1:7331-8474 GCA_964531045.1 uncultured Bdellovibrionales bacterium
CTCGAGTGTTTGCTCTTCGGCCGGTTTGGTTTCGATACCCAAATCGGATGCGATGACGCTCGCAGTATCAAAGTCAATTTCCTCATTAATAGTGGCAAGGATGCCATTCTTCATCAATTCCGTGATGACTGAGGCAACCGGTACCTGAAGCAATTCAGCCAGTTTTTTGACGGTAACCGAAGAGGGGAGACTGATAAGGGTGATGGGTTCTTCTGGATTCATAGAAAATCTTGTTTAAACGAGAGGGGTTAGAGTGTTGCTGATTTACCAGTGGAAGCTTGGGCAATAGCCTTTTTTTCTTCTTCCGTGAATGGAAAGCCATCGGGCCCCCCACTGAGAACAGGTTTGGCGTAGACGCGAGTGCCCTCTCTCGTGTGAAGCGAAGAAATGAGAACGCCTGAGTTTTTTCCATCCAAGAGAACGATGCTAAAACTCTGATTGCCCCCGACTTCTTTGAAAGGATTGAAGCGCACAACATTGGTTTTGTGGAGGCTTTTCAAGCACAGTTCGCGGAGACGATTGGAAATTTCAAACAGTTCCTGAATCTCTTGATCGAGTTCTTTGGTTTGAGCCAATTGATCAAGAAGTACCTGTTCGAGGTCTTGAGCATTTTTTCCTGAGAAAAAGACCTTTAATTGGGCAGTGAGTCGGCGTTCCCGTACAAAGAGAAAGAGTACGAGACCGATAAGAAGAATTTCGCCCAACAAAAGCGAAAAAACGACACCGTGTAAAAAATAAGGGGGCAGATTCCCAAGAAAAGCAAGCATGGCATCTGATTGAGGGCTTTGCCTGATACGGTATCACGTTTTTGGCCTATTGTAAAGCCATTTGTCTTGCCTCTTCTTCATTCTTGTTCTCCGCCAGTTGGCGGATTCGCTGCGGAAAGGGAGATTTGCCAAAGGCGGACAGGGATTCAGCCAGGGATAATTGTTTCGCCGTCGATTAACAATTCCCATGGCCCTGTTTCGCGGTTTCGCGTACTCGCGAAACATCACTCCGCCCTGCAAGTCCCACACGAAAAGCGCACCAGCGCTTTTCTCCCCGCAACACTCAACGCAAAAATTCCGCTTTCGCGGAATTTTGCTTTTTCGTGTTGCGGGGGCGGGACTTGCACCCGCGACCTCCAGGTTATGAGCCTGGCGA
>CAZHDL010000037.1:8484-9499 GCA_964531045.1 uncultured Bdellovibrionales bacterium
CTCCTTCCTTACTTACTTACTTACTTACTTACTTACTTACTACCCTATCGGCAGGCAGACGTTTGTTGCGGAAGCGGGAGGATTCGAACCTCCGATACTCTTACGAGTATACCGCATTTCGAGTGCGGCCTATTCAACCTCTCTAGCACGCTTCCCCACCGTTCTGTTGTACAGGAAAAGAGCATTGAAATCAAGGTAGTAGGAGTATGACTCGATACAAAGAAGCGAGGCACATGATTGGTTTTGTCTTCTTTTTTTCTTCTTTTCAGTGTATACTGAGGGTACATTGTCCTCTTTTTAGTATGCATACAAAATCTTCACCGAACCTTACTTTTGTTGATCCGGCACTAGTAGTAAAAAAGCTGAGCATCGCTTCTGGGAGTACTGTAGCTGATTTTGGCTGTGGATCGGGGTATTTTTCTTTTGAGTGTGCGAGACATGTGGGCGCCGATGGCGTGGTGTATGCTCTTGATGTTCTTCCACAGGCGCTTGAGGCAGTGAAGAGTCAGGCCAAGACACTTGGATTACTCAATGTTATACCAAAGCGTGTCAATATTGAAAATGAGCGAGGATCCAGTCTCGGGAATGAGAGTGTCGACTGGGCTATTTTGAAAGATGTTCTTCTTCAAAATACAAAAAAAGAGGTCATTTTGCGCGAAGTGTTTCGGGTACTGAAGCCTCATGGGAAAGCTCTCATTATGGAATGGAATCCGGACGAATCTCTTGTTGGACCAGACAAAGCCCTTCGTATCAGTAAGAATCAACTCCAGGAGCTGATTGCTCAGGCAGGGTTTTTAATCGATGAGGAGCTTTCTGTTGGTGGATTCCATTATGCCTATATTGTAAAAAAATAGATTTTTATGGGTATGTTGATTCAGAAAAGAACAGTCGGTACTTTTTTTCTGTTCCTGACATTTTTTCTGTCAGGATGTGGTTTTAAAGATAATGGTTCTCCAGAGGGGAATTATAGAGTTTCTCTGGAAATCTGGGGGGTTTTTGATGACAGCGGTGCTTA
>CAZHDL010000037.1:9509-10985 GCA_964531045.1 uncultured Bdellovibrionales bacterium
ACACTAGGCTTAATCCGCATGTTGGGAGTATTCAGTATCGGAAGTTATCTCCAGAGACATACAAAGAGGATCTGATCGAGGCTTTTGCGGCGGGGAATGGGCCAGATATTTTTATGATTCGCAATGCCTGGCGGGCTCCCTTTGAGAATAAGACTGCCCCGGCTCCAGAAAGCTTGTTGACGGAGCGAGAATATCGAGAGGCGCTGGTTGATGTGGCTGCGAGCGACTTCATTGGTACGGAGAATAAGATTTATGGTATTCCACTCTCCGTGGATTCTCTCGGATTGTACTACAACAAAGACTTGTTCAATGCGGCTGGGATTACTCAGCCACCTTCAACCTGGAACGAGGTAGTGGAGGATGTGAGAAAGCTGACAGAACTCGATCAGTTCGGTAATATCACTCGTTCCGGAATTGCCCTGGGAACAGGCGCTAATATCAATCGATCCTCAGATATTTTGACGTTGCTCATGCTTCAGTTTGATCCAGACGGAACAAACTTAGTGAATGGTCGTGTTTCCTTTGCTGATAGGAAAAATATTGATGCGCTTGAGTACTATACCCAGTTTTCGCGTATTGGCTCCCCGACCTATTCTTGGAATCCTCGCCAGCACTACTCTATTGACTCATTCTATGAGGGGACGACAGCCATGATGATTAATTATTCTTGGCAGTACGAAACCGTCAAACAGAAAAATGCCAAGCTAAATATAGGCGTGGCTTCGTTGCCGCAGATGAATCCTGGCACACCAGTCAATGTTGCCAACTACTGGGGCTATGCAGTTTCCAAGGATAAGCCTGTTCGTACCCAGGCCTCTGCAGGGGATGGTCTGGCTTCGCTGGATGCTGAGAAGCAAAATTTTCTTCGCGTTTTTGAATCATGGCAGTTTCTGAAATTTTTTGCTCTATCGGGTGAGAAAAAATCAATCCAGATGATGAATGGTCTTACGGGAACAACAAAAGACTTTCCACTGACCTTTGATCCGACAGAAAAATATCTGGAAGAAACGCATAAGCCGGCGGCTCGTCGTGATCTCGTCGCTGCTCAGGCAAATACGTTGACTCTAGCCCCTTTTGCTTATGGGAACTTGATTGCTAAGAACTGGTATCAGGGCAATCCCGAAGGAGTGGACGGTATTTTGATCGATATGATTGAGAGTGTCAATCGAGGGGAAAAAAGTGGAGAGGAAGCCTTGTCGGCGGCGGCCAATCGCATCAATCTTCTCTCGCGATAGTCAGTTATGTAGAAGAGAAGGAGGATGAAAAAGCGAGGGCTTGTCAAAAAGAGATTTTTCGGGTATACTGTCTTTCAGTCTGTTGTTCTCAAGTAAGGCGTACGAACGCCTTTTTTCGATTATAAATCAGTAAAATTGGAAGGAAAGATATGGAAATCAGAAATATCGCCATTATTGCTCACGTTGACCATGGAAAAACAACCCTGACGGATGCGCTGATGCGTCAGACCGGCATGGTAAC
>CAZHDL010000038.1:0-5425 GCA_964531045.1 uncultured Bdellovibrionales bacterium
GTTGGCGATATGGTCACCTTCGAGATCACTGAAGGCCAGAAGGGCCCAGCCGCGACCAATGTTGCTCGTGCGTAATTGCGAGTAGCGGTCTGCGGACACAAAAAAACCACCCCGAGTATATCGAGGGTGGTTTTTTTGTTGTGTCTTCCCGATGAAATGTTCAGGCATCTGTGGCAGAGAGTTCGCTGCTGATTTCAAAAGGGATTCTTTCGGGAAATCGAGATGGTGAAAATTTCTGGTTGGTTCTTACTCGGGAATAGGTTCTCAGATGGGACTAGTGTCTATCATTGAGAAGGACACATCATATAATTCCCCAGCGGACAGATTCTCGAATTTTTACCAAGGCCGTATCGGTGAAGAAAAAGAACTGTTGCCCGGTAACGTCTTACACGGGCTTGTAGTATACGGGAATTTTTTCCGCCTGTCGAGGGGGATGAGTGCACATTGACGGTGGATATCTCGGGGTGTAGAGTAGGGTATCGGTCTTTGTAAAGGAATCAGCGTGACAGGGTATGTGGAAGTTGCAATGGCAGCGAGAATTGTCAGGGCCTATGCGATAGTCTGGGCGCAGTATCCTGAGTGTGAAAAAGAAAAAGGCTTGGAGTTACTTTCGGCGCCACATGGCCTCTGTGAACAGCCAACATTCACACCCGGTATGAGGTTGATTGCGCGCTCACTCCGAGAGTTCTTTGCGACCGATACTGGTCGTCAGGCCGCCGTACTGCTCCGCCGGCACCAGGGGCAACGTTACCCGGTCGGACAAAGAGACACGGAAGCAGGGCTGTGTGTTTACGGGGTAGATGCTCTTGGTCCGTATGAGCTTCTGAAGCCAAGGAAGCGAGCATTTAGGAGGCAGGGTCGATCTACTTTTAGGTATATCAGCCTTGAGGAAGCAGTGTTCTTTGCTGATGAACCCAAGAAGGTGTACCAGGCGGTGTACCTTCTCCTCAGTGTGGTGACCACAGCCATACTGCAAGACGGCGGCATGAACAGGAGAGACAATCGTTAACATCACGAAGTCCGCGAGGGAGGCGAAAGCCACCCTTTTTTCTTATTTAAAATTTGGAAATGAAAAAGACGCCTGGTGCGCGCGGGCACGGGGCGTCTCTCTGGGGTCTCTTTCGGGTCTCATTCTCCTACCCGTCAGTAGTACTTCTGTGGGCGGGCAGCGATTTCATCGCGGAGCGCCATGAGTCGTTGTATCGCTACCGCCTTGTCACAGGGAGTCGCCTGTTGACCGGAGGGGGGGAGACGAGGATGAATCGCTTGCTCGTTCTCTGCCAGGCGGCAGATAGCTGCTTCGAGCTCAGCTTTGACGAGTTTGAAGTAGTGGTTGTACCGCGCAGCGTTGTCTCGATGGAAGATTTGACGTTCGTGTGCTGCGGTGGCAAAGTGTTGTTTGAAGAGCTCCAAACGAAAGTAGGGAGCCGCATGAAACGCTTGGTCGTGTCGTACCGATTCAAAGTACAAACTTTTGACCCGGGTAGCGATCACCTCTTCAAGCAGAAGCTGTACGGTCATGGAACCTCCAGAAGGATGGTAAATTGAAAAACTTGTTAAAACAACAATAGTGTATTATACTCTAATTTACCATAAAAGTCAAGCCCATGTCAAAGCTCTGGGAAAAAGTAGTGACGCTTGAGGCGTTTATAAAGGAAAATACGCTGCCGAGTATGCCGGGGGTGTACTTCTTTTTGGGTGAACAAGAAGAGCTTTTGTATGTAGGGAAGGCAACGTCGCTTCATGATCGGGTGAAAAGTTATTTTGTTCGAGATATCACTGAGACACGAGGACCAAAGATTTCCCTGATGCTTGAGCGAGTAAGGAACATCGGGTATCAGACGACAGAGTCGGTACTAGAGGCGCTTATTTTGGAAACCAATCTGATCAAGGCTGAACAGCCACCCTACAATACCGACCAAAAAGATGATAAGAGTTACAATCATGTGGTGATCACGCAGGAGACGTTTCCTCGGGTGCTCATCGTACGGGGGCGAGATATCGAGCAGAAAAAATTTACTGACCCGGTCAAATACTTGTTTGGACCGTTTCCTCAAGGCGGAGCTCTCCGGGAAGCGCTCAAGATTGTGCGGCGGCTGTTTCCTTATCGGGATCGCTGCACGCCAGCGGCGAGCATGGATGGTACCGGTGTAGCGCATCCGTGTTTCAATGTGGCGCTCGGCCTCTGTCCGGGCGTGTGCGCCGGCAGGGTGACGGCCAAGGAGTATGGTAAGACCATCAATCATATTCGTTTGTTTTTCGAAGGACACAAACCGACGGTGGTGCGGGCGCTCACTCGGGAGATGAAACAGGCAGCCAAAGAACTGCGTTTTGAACGGGCAGGGGAAATCAAAAGAACGCTCTTCGGTCTGCAGCATATTCAGGATATGGCGCTCATCAAGGATGATGTGCGGGAGCGGCATGCCCATAGGATAGAAGGGTATGACGTGGCGCACCTGCAGGGAACCGCTTCGGTCGGGGTGATGACCGTCGTCGAGGAGAGTCGTGCCAATCGTAGTGGATATCGACAGTTCAAGCTGCGGGAAAAGCACGAGGGCAATGACCTCTCGGCGCTTGGTGAGATACTGACTCGTCGACTCAAACACAGTGAATGGCCACTGCCGGAAATACTGGTTGTTGACGGGTCACTGGCGCAATTTTCCGTGGCGGAGCGCATTCTCAAAGAAGCCAGTATCACCATTCCGGTAGTTGGAGTGGTCAAAAACAAGCAGCACCAACCGGAACGATTGATCGGGCCTGAGGCACTTATTGCGCGCTTTGAAAAAGAAATACTCCTCGTCAACAATGAGGCACACCGCTTTGCTCTGACCTTTCACCGGAAACGGCGTGGCAAGGAGTTTTTGCCAGGCGGGTAAGTTATGCACAAGATTGACCCCTCCTCAAAAAAGTGATATGCTGAGAAACAATTATATCTTTTTTCTCACATACTATTACGCCCTATGGGAGCAAAAAAACCGGTGATCGAAATCAGGGGAGCCCGAGTCAATAATTTGAAGAACGTGGATGTTGATATTCCGCGTGATGCGTTGGTAGTGATTACCGGACTGTCCGGTTCTGGTAAGTCGTCGCTCGCCTTTGATACGCTGTTTGCTGAAGCGAATCGACGCTATGTCGAATCGCTTTCTTCATATGCGCGCAATTTTTTGGATGGTTTTGACAAGCCCGATGTCGATGCTATGCGCAATCTGTCCCCGGCTATTTCTATCGATCAGAAGAGTGTCTCGCGCAGTCCACGATCAACGGTCGGCACCATGACGGAAGTGTATGACTACCTGCGTATTCTCTATGCCAAGATGGGGATCCCGCACTGTCCGACCTGTGGCAAGGTGCTGACCCGGAAGAGTGTCCGGGAAATTCTGGAAGAAATACTGGTGCTGCCAGACGGGATGGCCATTTTGTTTCTCTCGGAAAGCCTGCAGCTCTCCGGAAAGACCGAGCGGGAAGCGTTGACTCTCGTCAATACCTGGGGATATGTACGGGTACGATTTCATGGGCAGATTGTGCCGATAGCGCAGGCGCTTGATGAGGCTTCCTCGACGGAAAGCACCCCCATCGGCGTGGTTGTTGATCGTTTGGTGCTCAGTCACATCCGTCCCGACAAGGAGCGTATTATCGATGATATCCAGACCGCCTTTCGAGTTGGACAGGGGACCTTTACGCTCTGTTTGAACGGTATGGGAGAAGAGCATGTCTACAATGAGGAATACCGTTGTGAAGAATGTGCAGTGCATTTGCCAGAATTTACCCCGAGCCACTTTTCGTTCAATAGTCCGGAAGGCGCCTGTGAGAAGTGTGCCGGCCTCGGTGTGACGCTTGAGTTTGATCCGTCGCTGGTGATTCCAAACAAGAGCCTCTCTATTGCCGAGGGCGCTATTCGACCCTGGAGCAAGATGAATAGCGATCGTCACGCAGGATCGGGCCCGATGCAGCTTCTGCGTGAGTGTGCTAAACGGCAGCGTTTTTCTTTGGATACGCCGCTCAAAAAATTGTCCGCCAAGCATTTTGATGTCCTTCTGTATGGAGAAAAGACCGGAGAGGCACAGGCTTTCCCTGGAGTGATTGCTCTTTTGGAACAGAAATATCGTGATACCAAATCAGATCATCTGCGCGTGGAAATCGAAGCCTATATGTTGTCAAAAGTCTGTCCCCTGTGTGCTGGGAAGAGACTGAAGCAGGTCAGTTTGTCGGTGCAGGTGGAGGGTAAGTCTATCGATGATCTGGTGCGCCAGAGCGTCGAAGATTTCTTGGCGGGACTGCGACCACTTCGTGAATCGCTGCTTAGGATTGGGGCACGTGGCATGGTGGAGCCGCTTTTTCGTGAAATGGAGACGCGTCTTCAGGCCGTGGAAAAGGTAGGTCTTGGATACCTGGAACTTTCTCGCAGTGCTGATACGCTGTCTGGCGGAGAAGCACAGCGTATTCGTTTGTCCGTACAGATGAAGTCCGGACTGTCGGGCATCATCTATGTCCTTGATGAGCCGTCGGTGGGACTGCACAGTCGTGATACGGAGCGCCTGATTAACGCGCTTGAGGATCTGCGGGCAGCCAACAACTCGCTTGTTGTCGTCGAGCACGATGTGGCTATCATGAAGCGTGCCGACTATATCATCGATATGGGGCCAGGGGCTGGGGTTGAGGGAGGAGAGGTTATCTTTGCTGGTACCCCGGACAAGTTGCTTCGTTCCAAATTGTTGACAGGACAGTATCTGTCCGGAAAGCGCAAAGTTTCAGAAAAAAAGAAACGAAGAAAACCAAGCAAGGAACATATTGTTATTTCCGGTGCTACCGAGCACAATCTGAAGAATGTCGATGTCAGTATTCCGCTCGGGATGCTGGTGGCGGTATCCGGGGTGTCCGGTTCGGGTAAGTCATCTCTGGTACACGATATTTTATCGCGAGCCCTTTCTAAGCACTTCTATCACGCCAAGGCTATTCCGGGAGCGCATAAAAAAATTGACGGGCTGGAGCATATCGACAAGGTGATTGCGGTGACGCAGGATCCGATCGGGCGTACGCCACGTTCCAATGCTGCGACCTATACTGGCGTGTTCAGTCTGATCCGGGATTTGTTTGCCGAGACGGCAGAAGCGGAACGGGAAAAGTATTCAGCCAGTCACTTCAGTTTCAATATGCGAGGGGGACGCTGTGAGACTTGTCAGGGAGGGGGACTCAAAAAGATTGAGATGTACCTCTTGCCGGACGTGTATGTCCCGTGTGAGGTTTGTCAGGGAACACGCTACAACCAGAAGACCCTTTCTATCGAATATCGGGGCAAAAATATTTCGCATGTGTTGCAAATGACCGTAACCGAGGCCAGACATTTTTTCTTGGATCAGCCCATGATCGAGGAAAAATTGCGTGTGCTTGATGAGGTGGGCTTGGGCTATCTCGTGCTTGGTCAGAG
>CAZHDL010000038.1:5435-10852 GCA_964531045.1 uncultured Bdellovibrionales bacterium
TGCCACCAATCTCTCCGGAGGCGAGGCGCAGCGTATCAAGCTCGCGACAGAGCTGGCGCGCAAATCAACCGGCAAGACGCTCTATATTCTCGATGAACCGACGATCGGACTGCATTTTGAAGATGTAAGACGTCTCCTCGAAGTGCTCGAGGCGTTGGTGGACAAAGGGAACAGCGTGCTCGTTGTGGAGCATAATATCGATGTGATTGCTTCTTCGGACTGGGTACTTGAGCTTGGTCCTGATGGGGGACAAAAGGGTGGAGAACTTATCTTTGCCGGTCATCCCGAAAAGCTGAAATCCTGCAAACGTAGTTTTACGGCCAAATACCTGTAGAAATTACACTGAGAATCCGGGGGGAGTTTTTGAAAATATCTTCCCTTTTCTTACCCTATTGTTCCCGTCGAACATCCCTGACTCGCTTCATCGAACAGGGAGCGGTCTAGTCGAGACCATCCTGCCTGCGCTCGACTGTTACCGATACGCTCATCACGGATGTTGCCGCCGGGAACCGGAGAAAGAAAATGAAATGATATTTTTGAAAACTCAGAAGTAGATTTTTTTTGTAAAAAAAGACACCCTATTGGAAGCGGGGTGTAGCGCTGTGACAACGAGGCTAGACGTCGTAGCCTTGGTAGCCGTCGAAAGCCTCGTCGAGCACTCGTTGGGCCTCCGCCGGCTTCTCCGCAAGAATTAATCGCAGAGCCTTCCGATTGGTGAAGGAATGCCGCATGGCACATACGCATAAAGCGAGAGCGCCAAGGGCGAGAATGAGCGCCATGACAGAAGTAGTTCCGTATTCCACAAGGATCCTTTCGGTACGGTTTGGTTGATGAGGCGGGTTGATTTGTCAAAAATACTACTTGACCGTATATGATAGCATAAAAAATAAGAAAAGTCAATAGTGAGAAGGTGGACTGAAAATGGTAAACTAAGGGTGCTCTCAAAGAGATTGTCCTTCATTCGATATTCTTCATTCGCCATTCTATTTTCATGAGCTATCAACTGGGAAAAAATATAACTGCCACGGTTGCGTACTATGATGTCATGGATTTTCCATTGACGTCATTTGAAATTTGGAAGCATTTGATTGAGCATGATCGGGAGCAGCCCAAGCTGCTTGGTGGGGCGAGTTATCGGGAGGTGTGGGATATTCTCCATTCGGAGCAGTTGGCGGAAAAGATACAGGAGCAGAATGGTTTTTATTTTTTACCCGGTCGTGAAGCATTGGTGACCGAGCGGATACGGCGGGACAAGTTGTCCGTGCAGAAACTGAAACGCATGCGTCGCCTGGTACGAATACTGACTATTGTGCCCTATCTGCGGATGATCGGGGCGACGGGGAGTCTGTCGATGAAGCATGGAGCGGAGGGGAGTGATTGGGATATGTTTGTGGTGCTTCGTTCCGGCAAGATTTGGATAGGGCGGACTCTCCTCACGCTGTTCCTCCATGTGATCGGGAAGCGGCGCCATGGTAAAAAAATCAGCAATCGAGCCTGTCTCAACTATTTTGTGACTGATGATCATCTGGAAATTTCCACCAAAGATCTTTTCTCGGCACACGAGTATCGATACCTGATCCCCCTGTCTTCTTTTGGGATGTTCCAGATTTTTGAACTGAAAAATCGTTGGATCAAGGAGTATAAGCCAAACTTTTCCCTGTCCCTTTTGCCCAATCGTTTCTTGGTGCCCATACACCCGAGGGTACTCTCAATACGAACAGCGGTGGAGCGTGTGTTGGATCGTCTTGATCTTGAAGCGTGGCTCGGCTCGTGGCAGAGTGAAAAGATCAAGCGTAATCCCAAAACGCATTTGGAGGGGAGTTTGGTGGAAGTCAGTGAGCGCTCGCTTGTGTTTTTGCCTCGTCCACGCGGACCAATTGTTTTTGAGCAGTTCAAAAAACGTCTTCGTACCTAAGATGTGGTATACTGTGAGTAGACTTTGAAAAAAAGTTTCAAAAACACAAACTAAGCGTTCGGAGGTATGCCGAAGTTTTTCTATACTGCAAAAAATGCCACAACGGGTGAGACTTCTGGTGGCGAAATGGAGGCGAAAGATGAAAAGTCTTTGGCTCAGGACTTGCGCGTGCAGGGGTTGCTCCTCACCTCGTTCAAAGAAGAGCAGGTCACGTCCACGCTTCAGGTGAAGCTGTTTGATCGTTTCAAATCGGTGCCGCTCAAGGAAAAAATGACCTTTACCCGTAACCTGTCCGTCATGGTTTCTTCGGGGCTTACGGTGTCTCGAGCTATCAACAACCTTTCCCTGCAGACCAACAACAAGACATTCAAAAAGATTTTACAGAGCGTCAACGATGATTTGCAGAGCGGAAAGACGCTTTCTGAGGGCTTAGGGAAATACCCATCGGTTTTCAATGAGTTGTTCGTCAATATGGTGTATGTGGGAGAGGTGAGCGGTAACCTGGAAGAAGTGCTTGATATTCTCGCCATACAGCTGGAAAAAGAAAATGATCTGTTGTCGAAGGTGCGGGGAGCCCTCATCTACCCGGCGGTGATTGTGGTAGCGATGATAGGTATCGGTATTCTCATGCTGGTGTATATTTTGCCAAAGATCACCGGTGTGTTCAAAGACATGAAGGTGGAACTGCCGGCGACCACCCAAGTCATCATGGCCATCAGTGATTTTATTCGCGGTCATGCCATAGCGTCCGTGGCGGTTTTCTTGGTTTTGATTATTGGAACGAAAATCTTTGCTGGAACCATCCCAGGGAAGCGCTTCTTTGGGTTTATTTTTGTACGCATGCCTATCATTGGGAATATTGTCGTCAAAGTGAATTGTGCCCGCTTTGCCCGTATTTATAGCTCTCTCTTGAAGAGCGGTATTTCTGTCGTGAATGCTCTGACGATTATTTCGAAGACCCTTTCCAATCTGTACTACAAGGACGCCTTGACGGAAGCTATCGCCGAGGTACAAAAAGGCGTGGAGCTTTCCAAGGTTATCGGGAAATATCCACACCTCTTCCCTCTGCTGGTACCTCAGATTTTGGAGGTGGGAGAAGAAACAGGAAAGACGGACGTGGTGCTCCAACGTTTGGCGGAGTTTTATGAAGAAGAGGTATCGCAGATTACCAAAAACATGTCTTCTATTATTGAACCGATTCTCATGCTCCTTATTGGTAGTGGTGTGGGATTTTTCGCCGTAGCCATGTTGCAACCGATGTACAGCGTACTCGAAAATATTCAGTAGAGAGGAAGGTGTCTTGAAGACAAGATTACTTATGAAACAGCGCTACTATCAGTCACTACGTTCCCGCTCCTCCGGATTTACGCTTATTGAATCTCTGGTATTTCTTTTTTTGTTTTCACTCATCAGCTTGGTGTTTTTTCAAACATACTCGGTAGGGACGAGGCTCATTATTGAGTCAAAAAACCGCCTGGGAGCGACGGCACTTGCCAATCAGAAGATGGAGATTATTCGCAGTATCGAATACGATGCTATCGGCACCGTCACAGGTATTCCTGCTGGTGATTTGATTGAAGATGAGGATATCAGCGTCAATACTATTCGGTATCATGTGCATACGTTTGTGCAGTACGTGGATGATTCATTTGATCGACTCGTATCAAGTGCGCCGCCAGATGCTATCCCAACCGATTACAAACGTGTTCGTGTGGCGGTATCTTGGGGTGAACAAGGGCCAGATCAAACAGTCATTATTTTCGGAAACTTTTCTCCTCGTGGCATTGAAACGGCCGGAGCGGGAGGTGTGTTGTCGCTCAATGTGCTCGATGCCTCTGGTTCGGGTGTAGCGGGAGCGGTCATTCGAATTGAAAATGCGGCGGCAGGAGTGTTGATTTTTGGAAATACTGATGCGACTGGCAATGTAACCCTCCCGGGGGCACCGGCGGGTGTGGAAGCGTATACTCTGACTGTTTCTAAGGCGGGATACTATGGCGCGACCACCTATCCTTCTTATCCGACAACTGCATATAATCCGGTCGATGTACATGCCTCGGTAGTGGCTGGAGTGCTTAATCAAAAAACAATCGTCATGGATCAGTCGTCAGACATCACGCTGACAACGGAGGATTTTTTTGGAACAGCTACGGCAGACGTCGCTTTTACTTTAGCGGGCGGACGTATTCTTGGAGCAGATCCAATTACCGGAGATCCGACATGGGGATTTACTCAAGTTGGGACGACAGATGCTTCTGGAGAGGTGGAATATCCTGATGAAAGCTATGGGCAGTACAGTATTGTTATCACGGATCCTGATTATGAACTGTATGCACTGATACCAGAGAGCGCTACTCAAAATGAATTTACTGCCACGGCAGGTGTGGCAACCGATGTGACAGCGGTCTTGCTCGACAAACGCATTGGTTCAGTCAGGGTGAAGGTGGAAAATCAGGCGGATAATTCACCGCTTTCGGGTGCCAGTGTGCGGTTGAGCAATGTGGCTGTTCCTTATGATGTTGTGGTGTTGACCAATCAGTATGGCTATGCGTATTTTCCGGTGACGTTGCCAGCACTACCGGCTGCTTCATATGATATCGCCGTGTCTTTGGCTGGATACGATGACGAGACTGATACGGTGAACGTGGCGGGCACACTCCAGGACAAGACTATTCTGATGACCGCGGACTAGTATGCAATATTCCCACAAAAAACTTTCAGGTATGACACTAGTTGAGCTCATAATCGCCATTGCGGTGGTGCTTTTGGTCATGGAAGGTTTCACGTTTCTTTTTCTTCGTACGTGGGACACGAATAAGTTTATTCTTGAAGAGGGGATGGCTTCGGCGGCAGCCTCGCGTGCGACAAATAAGATTGTTATTCAGTTGCGTGGAGTGCGGCAGGCGGACAATGGAGACTTTCCTATTGAAGCAGCTGATGACTTTGATCTTACTTTTTACGCAGATATTGATGATGATGACGTGGTTGAAAAGGTACACTATTTTCTCGATCAACCGGCGGATCAATTGAAGCTCGGGGTCAGTAATCCACTGGCAACGGATCCGATTACTTATCCTGCTGGTGATAGTACCGTCACGACGGTGACCAATTTCGTGGTGAATGAAGCGGATAATCCTATTTTTTATTATTACAATGAAAATTATCCTGGAGATAACGTCAATAATCCATTGAGTACGCCGACTGATGTTGGTGCCATTCAGATGGTACGCGTCAAATTGCTTATCAATATTGATCCTGTTCACGCCCCAAACAACGTTAACATTGAATCGTTTGTTGATTTGAGAAATCTCCACGACTATGAATAGAATAAAACCAGTTTTTTTCAAAGGATCGATACTGGCCTATGGCTTGATTATCATGTTTATGGTGTCGATTGTCATGACTTCCGTTATTAGTTTTATTGTTTCTCAAACAAAGTATGCGCTCCAGATACATGCTAAGGAACAAGCCTTTCAGATTGCAGAATCAGGCATTCATTTTTATC
>CAZHDL010000039.1:0-4307 GCA_964531045.1 uncultured Bdellovibrionales bacterium
CTTTTACCTCTGGAGATTAACATTCAAACTTTCTTTTACTAGAGCCTTTTTTAAAACATACAAAAGGTGATGGTGTTGACTTTTCTCATTTTTTATGCTATCATATACGGTTACCAGTTCCTTCCCCCTCACCAACCACTCAAAGGAGTACCCAATGAAGCTGAAAGACTTGGAGATTGGTACCCACTTCGTCACCATGGATGAAGTTGCAAATGCCACCGGCCCCTGCTTTCCTCACCTCACTGTCTACAGGAAGGTCAGCGTCCACTACTCGAAGAACGTTGTTCAAAAGGATGGCAACAACATCCCTATTTGCCGGGCAGGCATGTATTTCCACGAGATGGACGGGGATACCGAAGTCTTGCCCTGCAAGGTCTGAGCAGCAGAACATCCACAACAACCCACAAGGCAGTTCGCACGCGGACTGCCTTGAACTCATTTTAGAGACATTTTTCAAAACTATTCCCAGATATTGAGCCAGACGCCGACGTAGTGCACGACGACGTAGAGAAAGAAGAGATAGCCGAGCACTCCCGCTACCAGTGCGGAGAGAACCAAGTTGACGATCCGATTGCGCTCACGCTTGGCCTGATCGAGCGTACATACCCCCTGCCGACGGAGGTAGAACACAATACTCCCAGCCAAGAGTAGGAGTCCAGCGACACGAAATACCCACTTATACTGTCCGTAGAGAATATCGGTGAGTGACGCTGCAAAGGTCACCGTACTGACACCAAGAAGCACCAAGATAATCGGTGACAGACAACACATCGACGCAAAGAGCACCGGCAGCGATGCTACTTTAAAAATTTCTCTCACATTCATACAGGCGTCGAAAAAAATTAAATACCGTCCGCCAAGAGTGACTTCAAAAGACTCGGGAGATGAATACTGGCGACGCCGATCACCCGGTCGGCTCCACCGTAGTACACGATGAGCTTGTTTTTGCGTACAGTGAGACCGCAGGGAAACACCACGTTTGGCACGACACCCACCCGCTCATACTCCGTCTCCGGACTAAAAATTGGGTGACGACTCCGTCCCAATACTTTTTCGGGATGCTCTAAATCAAGCAAGAATGCTCCTACCCGATAGTGTCCGTCATATTCTGACACGCCATGATAGAGCACCAGCCAGCCCTTGCTCGTCTTGAGCGGTACGGTATTGATACCGATCTTGCGACTATCCCACATGCCACGGCGCGGAAAGATAAAGGGCTGATGCGTCAGAAATTTGGCCTGCCCATCAAAATGCAAGTCATCCAAAAAGTTGATATCGATAGCTGGCTGAATCCTATGGAGCATGACATACTTGCCCCCGATTTTTTCCGGAAACAAACAAGCATCTTTGTCATCGATATTAGGTGGGGAGATAATGATCGGCGGACTGAAGCGTTCGAACCTCCCTGCTTCGAAATCCTCTGCCGAGAGCGTGGTGAGGGCAACCCGCGGTGGAGAAGCGGCATCCACTGCCGTATAGAGCATGAAGTAGGTATCACCGAAGCGGGTCAGCCGGGGATCTTCACAGCCAGAGTTGCCAGGCGACTGCTTTTGTTCAAACGGTGCTCGTGGCACATAGATCGGATCCGGGAGTCGCTTGGAAATCCGCAGACCGTTCCGACTCTCGGCATACCCAATGACCGAGGTATCATCTTCCCCCATGGCCCGATAGAGAATTCGCACCGTACCATCCACTTCGATAGCGGCAGGATTGAACACCGCCTTCGCTTCCCAAGCGTGCTCTGGCACGGGTGTGAGTATAGGGTTACTCCGATAGCGCTTCATCATGGGTCGCTCTTTTTTGGTGCGCTTCATTTCTTTAAGGAGCGCCTTGAGACTGCCCGTCGCGAGACAGGTCGTCGTATCAGCCGCTCCATAGTAGAGAAAAATCGTATCACCCCGCAACACTGCCCCGGTTGGGAACACAATGTCTTTTACTTTGCCATACCGTTCATATTCTTCCTCGGGCACCAAGAGCGGTACATCGGTGCGAGCGATAATCTTCTTGGGATTTTCGAGATCGAGTAAAATCGCCTCAACGGTAAAAACAGGATTGGGCGAATGATACTTTTGGATATACGAATAAAAGAGCAGCCAGCCCGCCTTGGTTTTTAGAGGTTGCGTGCCAATCTCGACATGATCATCGTTGGAACGATTGAGATTGAGGCCATGCTTGTCGAGCTCCCCATACCATTTTTCCCAACGCTTCATATCCCACAACTCTTCTTCTGTATCGAAAGATGCGAGCGCAATAGTCGATGGCGGACGATCGGTATTGACTGACAAAAGAGCCCATAGTTTACCTTTGATGCGTTCCGGAAACAACGTCATAGCTTTGGCGTTGAAGGGAGTGATGTGATGCTTTTCAAGACGCTTGAAATCACGCGTAATGGCAAGACCAACAGAGATACCTTCCGCTCGAAAGGGAAATTCTGACAGAGCGGTATAAAACAGATAGTACTTGCCATCACACTTGGTGATACGAGGATCTTCGCAACCATAGCGCTCCCAAGGAAGCTCCGGTTCGATAAACGGCCGATGACGCTTAAAGTGAATCCCATCGGCACTTTCTGCCTGTCCAATAGAAGAAAGCGAGAGCCATGGTCCATCTTCATGCAAAAGAGGTAGCGACTGAGCACGATAAAACAGTCTCGTTTTTCCTTTTTCGCGCAGAGCCGATCCGTTGAAGGCGCCCTCCAATTCCCAAGGAAGGTCACTCTCGGGGATAAGCACCGGATTTTCGAATGAGCGTTTAAAAAAAGACATAGCCGAATGTTAAGGATTCATTTTTTGCAATACTGGCGCCTCTTCTTTGAGAAGCGACTGAAGAAATGTTTCAAGGTCTGCTACTGCCACTGCCGATGTATGATCTGCTGCTCCATAGTACACAAAAAGTTTTTCGTCTTTAATAACCGCGCCGCACACGTAGATAACGCCTCGCTTGTGCCCCCCATTTTCATACTCTGTTTCGGGCTCGAGCACCGGCTCGAGCGAACGACGGAGGATAGTCTCTGGATTTTCTAAGTCAAGCAGCATCACCCCGACCTTGTATTTTCCCGGATCACGCATATCCATGCCATGATAAAACATAAGCCACCCATACGGTGTCCACAGCGGTGGCGCTCCAGCACCGCGCACAATATTATCCCAAGCTCGCAAGCGTGTCGCCTCCACATACCCCCCACCGCCATGTGAGGATAAACTCTCAATAAACGTACCATCACCAAGCAACTTTGGATCATCGATATACTCGATACGAATCTTGGGACTAATACCATGCAAAAGAACATACTTGCCTCTGATTTTTTTCGGGAACAACACCCAATTTTTTTGAATTTGTCCCGGTCGGGAAATAAGTTTTGGTCGGGAAAAGCGGAAACGCTTTGCCAAAAAATCCTTTGTTGCAATATAGGAAAGCGCCACGCCAGGTGGATTGATGCCATCAAATGACACATAAATAAGATACAGCGTCCCATCAATCTCTACGAGGCGTGGATCTTCACAGCCGCCCGTCCCCCCACCGGACACGTGTATATATCCTTTTGTTCCTCGTCTTCCTCGACCAGCGCGTGCCGGTATAAAAACCGGTTCACTGCGACGTTCATTTATATGGATTCCGTCCGCACTCGTCGCATACCCCAACACAGAGAGTCCATCATAGCCTTGTGCTCGATACAACAAATGAACCTTTTCATCAAGAAGGATGGCGGCGGGATTAAAGGTCGCAAATGCTTCCCAAGAATGCTGAGTAATTGGCTTCAACACCGGATTAGAAACAGGGCGATTCAAAACAATGACAGATCCTTTTTTTCGAGGCGGCAAAACAAAATCCCGTTGAACACGTCTTCCAACTACCTCCCAATAACGTGCCACTGGAAAAAACTCGACTTCTTTGCGCGGCTCCTGCACATACAAGTAAAAATATTTCCCCATATTGACACCGCCAAGCAGGGTTGTCTCGGATGAGCTCCGATCCGACATTTCAAACAACGCCTCCTCACTGCGCCACAAAACCACTTTCGGTCGATCACGATCAAAGAGAACAGCCCCGACAGTAAGTTTTCCTGCTCCATTTTTTGCCGAATACACCAACAGAATTCCTTGCGGTACCATGGACGCTACCAGAGGTGACAGATTTGAAGCATCAAAACGACCTCTCCTTGCCTCGACAACATCTCCAAAATCACGGAAATCTTCCAGACCATCAGTCGAGCGGCCCTGAAAAATAGCTCGACTGCTCCGCGATGAAAAAGCAATCAATTTACTCTTCTTGCCGGCGTGAGCTGGCACTTTGACAACCACGGTTGA
>CAZHDL010000039.1:4317-10643 GCA_964531045.1 uncultured Bdellovibrionales bacterium
ACCCCGAAACAAGTCTGTGGTTGCCGTTATTTTCCATGAACTCGCCCCTTTGAGAGTGGCAAATGATACTTCCTTTTTATTTCCGACAAAGGAAAGAATTGATTTTGTCCCAATCGTACTCGCCCGAAGAGAAGGAGTCTCGCTTAATGCTATTTTTTTTCCATCCTTCTGAAAAAAAGTCACCGCTAAAGCAGTTTTCTGAAATACTTTACCGCTTTTACTTTCAACAGAAAATATACCCGGTACTCCCGATCCGGTAGGCCGCCAAAAAAGACAGGGTTTCCCTTTCTTTTCAAAAACAATAAGCCCATGATAAACACGTGAAGATGGCATCTTTTTATTTTTCTCTATTGTACCACAAAAAATGGTCGCGGAGAGAGAAAAATAACGCTTTTGATCACTCTTTTTCTTCGTCCGGGATAAACTTGAGCGCATCGCCATTGATGCAGTAGCGCAGTCCGGTGGGCGCGGGACCGTCGTTAAAAACATGTCCCAGATGCCCACCATCTTTCGAAAGAACTTCGGTTCTTGTCGTGAAAAGACTACTATCTTCTTCCGTCTTTACAGCATCAGGGCTAATAGGCTTGGTAAAGCTCGGCCAACCGGTGCCAGAATCAAACTTGTCTTCTGAACGAAAGACCGGCTCGTTGTTGTCAGCTGAGACATACGTCCCCTTGCGCTTCTCGGTATAGAGTGGACTGCTAAATGGTGGCTCAGTGCCCTTGTCACGCAGAATCTTGGCTTGCTCGGGTGTCATCGCGACACAACCATTGATACCACAACTCTCTCCGACGGCTGCTTCATTTTTTTCTGTCATACGAGTAGATATGAAATAATACGCCACTGCCCCAAGGAAAACCAAAGGAACAGTTGCGAGAAGTAACGTTTTTGATGAAATGTTTTGCATGGAGTTGTAAAAATTCTCCCGAGCAACTGCTCCAAGACCACTCGCTTCCCCAACGTGGAAGCTTTTCCCCAGTATACTACTCTACATCCTCACGCCGCGACCAGAATAGAAGAGATACCAGACTGCACCTGAGAGAAGGGCCGAGAGCGATATGAGAATAGCATACGCCACGCTAATACTGACATCCGTCACACCGATGAGTCCGTAGCGGAAACCATTGATCATATAGAGGAGTGGGTTCCAGAGGGAAATATGTTGCCAGACGGCGGGCAACATCGAGAGTGAGTAGAATGTCCCGGCGAGATATGTGAGCGGCGTCAGGATAAAGGTCGGGAAAATTGAAATGCTGTCGAAGTCCTTGGCGAAAATGGCATTGACGAGACCGGCGAGCGAAAAGACAACCGACGTCAGAAACGCAAACGCGAGGACATGCACAGCATGAGCTATCGGCAGCGGCGTAAAGAAGAGCGAAATGAGGAGAAGTATCGCCCCCGTCACCAATCCTCGGAGCACCCCACCGGTCACATACCCCAGAATCATCACAAAGTAGGGCGTCGGTGAGACCTGAATTTCTTCAATGGAACGCTGGAACTTGGCAATATAGTATCCAAAAGCTGAGTGCATGAACGACTGTGTGATAACCGACATCATGATGATGCCCGGTACGATAAATTCCATATAGCTCATCCCGTGGATCGGTGCTACCTGCGCCCCGATAAACTTACCAAACACCAGAAAATAGAGTATGGTTGTCACGGCCGGTGGCAAGAGTGCCTGAACCCACACCCGAAACATGCGTAAGAATTCTTTGCGCACAATCGTCACATAGGCTGCCAGCATTTGTTTTCCATTCATAGGAACTACCAGTAAAAAGTAAAGTGTAAAGTTGAAAGTCTGAAAGTTCGTAAAGTTATGCGAGTGTGCCCTCTTTGTCTCCACTTTTCACTTGATAACTTTATAACTTGATAAACTATGGTACCTTAAGAACCCTGTGCAATTTTCTGCAGGAAAAATTCCTCCAAGCGATTCGTTTTGTTGCGCATGCTTCGCACACGAATGTCCAAACGATTCAAGGCATTGATAGCATCGTTGATTGACTCACCCTGCCGCACCGTCATCTCAATAGTATTTTCATCCACCTGGTGCACGCCGAACTGACTGACGAGCGCCACCGTTTTCTCAGGCATTGGTGCTTCCAGATCAAAGATAAACGTCTCTTGATCCATCTTGCCAAGCAGATCCTTGACCGCTCCATGTTCAATCACCACTCCCTTGTTGATGATAGCCATGTTGTTACAGAGCTGCTCGGCCTCTTCCAAATAGTGGGTCGTCAAAATGATGGTCGTTCCGGACTGATTGAGCTCTCGGAGAAAGTCCCACATCTCCCGACGAATCTCAATATCCACCCCGGCTGTCGGTTCATCAAGAATCAGCACCTTTGGGCTGTGCACCAACCCACGAGCGATCATGAGCCGCCGTTTCATCCCCCCGGAAAGCGTGCGTGACTTTTCATTGCGCTTGTCATACAGCCCCAGTTTTTTCAACAACTCTTCCGCCTTGGGCAGCGCCTCGCGCCTGGGAATACCATAGTACCCCGCCTGATCAAGGACAATATCGATCACTTTTTCAAAAATTCCGAAGTTAAACTCCTGCGGTACGATGCCGACATGCATCTTGGCCTTCTGATAATCATCATCGATAGATAGTCCTTCAATCGACACCTCTCCTGATGTCTTGTTGACCAAGCCACAAATGACATTGATCGTCGTACTCTTTCCGGCACCATTGGGGCCAAGCAAGGCAAAAAAATCACCGGTCGCCACCGTCAAATCAACCCCGCGCAGCGCCTCCACGCCGTTATCATACACCTTTCTGAGGTTTTTTATCTCAAGCGCATTCGCCATACTCTATTCCTCATCAAATTATCAATAGCGTTTGTTTCGTCACAGTTCATGAAGGTGTTTCCTTTGTGACCGCTGAAAGGCACGTGAGCATCAAAACTTATTTCTTTTCATCGTGAAATGCCACTGCCCCCATAAAGTCAGTCTTACCAATATTCAAACCATTGTGGCGAAGGATAGAATAGGCTGTCGTGACATGAAAATAGAAGTTAGCGAGTCCCAGTGTATTGACATACTCCAGGCCCGACAGCGCCTTGCCCGGGAAAAAATAAATAGGAATTTCCCGCTCCTCGCTCCCCTCGAACTGCTCCATCGTCAGAGTATCGAGAAACATAATCGTCTTATCAATCCGTTCTTTGAGCGCCTTCAGTGTCGTTTCATTGTCTTCCATCTTGGGCAACTCCACCCCGGCCAAACGCCCGGCTGTCCCCTTGGCATTATCACAAGCCACCTGCACCTGCTTCACAAGCGGAAATTGATCCGGTGCCAAACGCGCCTGAAGCAGCACGCTGTCCTCTATCTTCTTCTCTACTACCAACCCCTCTGCTTTCTCCAAAATGGCGCGCAACGCCAAAAGAGAACGCTTAAATTCCGGCACCGTCACAGCGTACATTGATATTTTTGCCATAGCTTTTTTCGAAGAAAGTAATTACCGTCTTCGCAGTATATCGCCCCGAGAAAGAATGAGCAACCACGCTCTATACCGAGAGCTTATCCGAGGAAGAGTCAGCTCCTTCTTCTCGCGCTCTTCCAGCTGTCAAAGCAAAGAGTGCCACCAAAACCAAGACGGCTATGCCCATACCAGCCCACGGTACCCAGGCATGTCGTTCTGTAAAGCGACTTTCCTCCTGATCGCATTTGTCACCCAGTCCATCACCGTCCGTATCTCGTTGGTCTGGGTTGGGTATGTTCTGACAATTATCTCGGGTATTAGACAATCCATCTTTATCAAAATCCTCGCACGCATCCCCCACTGCATTTTTGTTCACATCAAGCTGATCGCTATTGGCAAAAGAGGGACAGTTATCACTCCCATCAGGCATTCCATCCACATCACTATCAACAGGGCGATAGTATGGATTTTTCTGCAAACTGCCCACTGGAACAGACATCACTGGTACCGCGGCAGAAAGCTGCGCAGTGCTAGGAGCTACCGAGACAGTACTTCCGCGATCCGGCTCCGTGTAGAGACGATACACGTGTTCCGGCTGCGCCAAAAACTTCACGTGTCGTGCCTGCAGTGTCTTCGTCTCAAAATCCAGCCCCAGTTCTGCAATCCGAAGAGGCTGCGTGTACCAAAAAGTTATCTCCCACCCTTCTGCCTTTGTCCGAGGAAACAAGACGCGCCCACTCTCCGGAGCAATTGGGGCTAGCACCACTGTTTTGACACCATTTGTCACAGCAGACACACTCACTTTGATCGGGGCAACGACATTATTGTCCAAGACAAAAGTAAATCCGGACAACGTCTCCGCATCCTCCGTTCGGACAGTGACAAGCGCCGTCGCAAGAACATTCAAGTCCGGTAACGGAAATGCCACAAACGTGCTTCTGTTCTGATCGAGCAAGTCCAAACCAGCCATTGAAGACATGCCCGCTTCCGGCGCACTGACCGATACTACAGGCGCTGTTTTCTGGACTGGCAAAGATTCATAGCTCGTCACGGTGGGTTCAAGAGCATTACTTGTCCTGTCCATGATGATGACTCCTTTGAGAGCGCTATACTGCATCGCGCCTGCCTCTTCCTTGGGAAACACTACCTCGACAACCGTGGGAGTGACCAACTGACCAAAGGAAAGATCGGCCATCTGCTGGAAACCGTCCGTAACATCATGAATTTTAACCGGCGTTGTTGCTCCAAAAACCACACTGGGAAAAAAAGCAACCATCAATCCCCCCAACACAATGAGTCCTCGATGAGGCATAGCCCTGCTGTTATGAATTTATTTCTTTTTTCTGAGACCGAACAAAGGCCGTTGCCATCAGCATGGCTCCCACCAGAAAAAACGTCAGAATCCTGCCACCAAGCTCCATGCGCCAGACATCCACCAGGATCAACCGAGCAATCACTATCAGCACCAAGGCTCCTCCATACAATCGGAGGCTGTTTTTCATCAACTTACGCCCCTCAAAGTAACAAGCGATACCGATACTGGTGTAAATGAAATAACAAATCATCGTGCCAAAGATTGAGGTGCCATTCATGGCCATTGATGCCCCGCCCGCATGAAACGCTTTCCAAAGAAGCAGATAAAAGTATCCGCTTCCAACCATAATATAGATGGTACTCAACTGAGCGTATGCCGGACTGGTTGACGATGAGAGGTATCGACGAAACCCCAAACCAAGCCCCATAAGACCAAGCGCCATAAGAAGCATAACCGCGAAATCACCATGCCAAACACCTCGATACCACAGTGGGGAATAATAACTTTCCAAAGCCAGCAGCATCGGACCGATAACAAACAGACTGGACTTCATCGCTGACTCCACATGACGGGTGAAAAAAGCCACCACAAACGGAATCAGGAGGCTCTCCGCGATATATGCCAACGTCAGAGTCGGACCATCAAGCTCAGCAGCTGTCGCCGCTACCAACATGGCAACCGCTACTGCCCCATGAGCATAAAACACTTCCTGCCGCTTAGTCTGGCGAGCCAGAACAAACGAGGCTCCGGCAAAGACAATCATCCATGCTGCAAGTAACAGACTCCGCCATTCTGCCGGTGCAGCTATCAGTATCCAGACAGTGAGAAACAAACCATTCCCCATAATCACTGCCACTTCTGCTCCCAGTGGAAGGAGGATATTTTTTTTGATGGATACCAAATTCGCCAAAAAAATAAGTGCGGTAAATCCGAAAGCAAACAACAGAAGGAGGTCACGCTGCGGAGAATAGGTTGTCACTATAAAACCAAAAAGGTGCGGCACGCTGTGGAATGAAACCACCAGAAGAGCGTAGAGAGACAAGAGACGCCACTCTGTCACAAATACTACCCAGAGCGTTCCGAGCACTACCATCATGAGATAGGAAAAGAGTCCCACATGATCCGTGGTAGTAACATTGGCAAAAAGCGGCGCTGCTCCCGCTAGAACCAAACCCGCCACAGCCAAAGCCTTGTTTCGAAATGAAACACTGGCAAAGGCAACCACCACCACACTGAGAAACATGACCGCCAACGCAGAAAGCGGTGTAAAGAAATGATACAAATTTCTAGCCGCATACACCGTCAACAAAATCGTCGTTGATCCAACCACTATAAATACAGCACCTTGATGGACAAACCGCTGCATGCGATAAAAACCAAAACCTAAAAATCCGGCCCCAGCCATAAGACCAAGCGCGATTCTGCCGGCCTCACCAATCCAATTATGAGCAAACGCGTAACTCACAAACCAACCAAAGGCCATGAGCATCAAAAGCGCTCCCAACTTGAGGAGCCAATCCCTTTGTATCCACTCCATGAGGTGTGATTTCTGCGGTGGGGAAGCCAGAGGAGGAGCGATTGGTGTCGTCT
>CAZHDL010000040.1:0-10516 GCA_964531045.1 uncultured Bdellovibrionales bacterium
CCGGGTGTCTGATCGGGGCAGCTGCCCGGGAACCATCGGGGAAGATGATGAAACGACTGACGAGCCGACTGCCAGAGGCGGAGTTTTTGCCCATGGAAGAAGTGGGCTTTGAGCACGCTCCCGCGCGAGCGAGTGGCAAGATGGCCTCGATCGTTATTTCCAACGGCTGCAATAACTACTGCGCGTTTTGTATTGTGCCGTTTTCACGGGGTAAGGAGCGCTCCCGGTCGTTTGAGGATATTGTGGCAGAGGCCAAACAGGTCATAGAGGAGGGGTACGAGGAGATTACGCTTCTGGGACAGAACGTCAATTCGTACGGGGCGGATTTTTTGCAAGACAAATTGAAAGAGGGTGAAAAATATGCCTTGCCGGATGGTCGTCTCGTGCAACCGATATTGGTCAAGCACCTCAATCGTCATCGCATTCCCACACTCTTTCCCTACTTGCTCGAAACTATCGCTGCGCTCCCCCGAGTCAAAAAAGTCTCGTTCATTTCTTCGAACCCGTGGGACTTTTCAGACGAGCTGATCGATGTCATGGCGCGCTACAACAATATTGATCGCACGCTTCATCTCCCGGTGCAGTCGGGGAGTAATGCTGTTTTGAAGCGTATGAACCGCTGGTACACGCGGGAAGAGTATCTCGATCTCATTGATCGTATTCGGGCGAAAGTACCTGATATCGTCTTTACTACCGATATCATTGTAGGGTTTCCAGGGGAGACGCGAGCGGACTTTGAAGACACCGTCGACTTGGTCAAACGGGTGGATTTTGCCAAAACATTTATCGCCTGGTTCTCACCTCGTCCCGGAACCGTGGCTGCCAAGAATATGGAAGATGATATTTTGATTGAAGAAAAACAACGTCGTTTCCATGAATTGGATGCCGTGGCGTTTAAGGGGAAAAAGCGTTCCAGTGAGATACGACGAGAATCATAATATTGGCTCTAATAAGCCATAATTTAACGTTCCTCTCTTGACAGGAGCGTTTTTTGGGTGTATAATGGCACTAAGTAATCGCCGCGGGGGTGGTTATAGGGTCTTTTGCTCAAGGGGAGCATCATGAAGAAGTCCTTTTTGTGGTTTCTGATGGTGACACTGCTGTCCTTGGGGAGAATTCTCCCGTGGGTAGCTCTTGCAGCGGCTTTCGCTCTTGCCGCAAGCTGGGTTTTCTTTCCCAGTGCGGCAGGCACGCTGCTGTTGCTGCTGGCCAGCATCGTTCTCACGCTCGTGTTGATCGAGACGTGGAGGGAGCCTCTTTATGGGGTTCATCGGGCTGGCGGGCAGTGGTTCCGTTGGTATCGCGAACTGTCGTGATGTTTGGGCCGTCTTGCTGTGTACAGCGAGGCGGCCTCAAATTCTTTTCCGGTAGAATTTCTCTTTTTTTCAAAAGCTGGTATGATGAAAGGAACATATGTCGACCAAACCACTCAAAATTATATCTTGGAACGTGAATGGTATTCGTGCTGTCCACAAGAAGGGACTGTTCCTGCCATTTATTGCCGAACATCAACCGGATATTCTGTGTTTGCAGGAAACGAAGGCTCAGCAAGGGCAGGCCGAGATTGACCTGCCGGAGTATACGGAGTATTGGCATTCGGCAGAACGCAAGGGGTATTCCGGGACGGCTCTTTTTTCCAAAATCAAACCGCTCTCAGTGGTCAATGGTTTTCCGAAAGATATCGTCAAGCAATTTCATCTGGAACCGGATGGGTATGGCGATCCCTGTGCTGAAGGGCGAGTCATTGCGGCAGAATTTACGGACTTTTTCGTGGTAACGGTCTATACGCCCAATGCCAAAGAGGATCTCAGTCGTGTCCCGCTGCGGCACCAGATGTGGGATCCGGCCTTTTTGGCCTACTGTCAGGAGCTTCAAAAAAAGAAACCAGTGATTTTTTGTGGTGACTTGAATGTGGCTCATACGGAGGATGACTTGGCCAACCCAAAAGGCAATGTGGGAAAGCATGGATTTACCGACGAGGAGCGAGAGGGCTTTCAAAATTTTATTGACGCCGGTTTTGTGGATACATTTCGTTTGTTTCACGAAGGGAATGGACACTATTCCTGGTGGTCACACTTTGCCAAATCACGTGAACGAAACGTCGGTTGGCGCATTGATTATTTTTTGGTCAGCGCCGCCCTCACAGACCGCGTGCAGGATGCTTTTATTCTTCCATCAGTGATGGGATCTGATCATTGCCCAGTCGGCATCGTTTTAGCAATGAAGTAACGGGCGGTTAGTTGTAATGCGTGACCCTGTCTCTTACGTATGAGAAATGCGAATTATATTCCACTCGCGGAGCGCCTGCGGCCGAAAACACTGTCTGAGTTTCTCGGGCAGGAAAAAGTATTGGGCGAGGGGTCATTTCTTCGTGAAGCAATCGCGGCTGATCGGATTCCGTCACTGTTGTTTTGGGGGCCACCAGGGAGCGGTAAAACCACGTTGGCACTGCTTATTGCACATGCTGCTCAGGCGGAGTTCCGACAACTCTCAGCGGTCGGAAGCGGCGTAAAGGATATGCGTGCGGTCTTTGCCGAAGCCGAAGAAAACAAGAAACAGGGAAAGAAGACCATCTTGTTTGTTGACGAGATTCATCGTTTCAATAAATCGCAACAGGACAGTTTGTTGCCGCACGTGGAACGAGGGACGGTCATCCTCATCGGCGCCACGACCGAAAATCCCAGCTTTGAAGTGAATGCGGCACTCCTCTCACGGACCCGAGTGTTGGTACTCGAGAAACATAGTGAAAGCAGGCTTGTTGATTTGATGGAGCGAGCGCTCCAGGAAAGCGAAGCGTATTTTGATAAAAAAGTGACGGCCGATCCGGAGGCGCTCTCGTTTATCGCCGCTGTTTCGGGTGGGGATGCCCGTATGACGCTCAATACACTTGAAGCGGCTGCTCTGAAGACGAGTCACATCGATACGCTGACGGTTGAGCAGGTCGTCAAGCGTTCACACCTGCTCTATGACAAAAATGGCGAAGAGCACTACAACATCATTTCTGCACTCCACAAATCGCTCCGAGGCAGTGATGCCAATGCTGCGCTCTACTATCTGGCACGGATGCTCGAGGCTGGTGAAGATCCACTCTATGTAGCGCGCCGATTGGTGCGGTTTGCTTCCGAAGATATCGGTATTGCCAATTCGTTTGCGCTCCCGCAGGCAGTGGCGGCCTTTCAGGCCTGTCAGATGCTCGGGATGCCGGAGTGTGAGGTGCACCTCGCTCAGGCTGTCACTTATCTCGCGCTTTCCAAAAAATCCAATGCACTCTACGTGGCCTATGGCGCGGCCAAAGATGATGTGCGGAAATTTCCCAATGAACCGGTACCACTTCATCTCCGCAATGCCCCGACCAAGCTGATGAAAGAGCTCGATTATGGCAAAGACTACAAATACACGCCTGATTTCAAGACGGCCGAAGAAGCCAATCAGGAATATTTCCCCGAGCGGCTGAAGGGGAGGCAATACCTCAAAACTTGACGGAGCCCTGTTTTTGGGTTATTATTCTTAAAGCCTGAAATCAGGTGAATACGTGAAACCCTGGATATCGGGACCCACCCGAATCGCTACGCTTTGTTTGTAAATCGTTGCGGGCAGGGTTTCTTTGTTTGTAGAGAAGACGAGGTGAGAGATTGAGTGACGAAGAACAGGGAACGGAGCCAATTGGTTTTTGTCCCGAAGTGATGGAGACTTTTTTCCTGTGCGCCGGGGTTTTCTTCTTGGGGTCAATTTCTCTCCGCACAGTGCTAGAGTACTGGCGGGCAGAAAACTACGCCATGGCGATAGTCCATTTGAAGGCCTTGAAGTATGGTGGAAAAAGGATAGACGAGTTAACTGATGCGGTTGAAGAGCTGGTGTACGCCAGTATTTGTCCGCATCGTTAACCCGAGTCAATCAGAAGTGAGGCATGTCCCTGCCACGCCAGCGCGTGTGGCGGGGGTTTTCTTTTCATGATAAAATTCTTTCTTACCGGGTATCAAAAAATTATGCCCGGTAGTAGAACTTCAACTGGTGGATTTAAGGATGTAGTAGAGGACGGCAAGGTTGGTACATAATTTCTTTCATTAAAAATTTCAGTAATGTGCAGAAGTACATTGTTGAAGTTTCACTACCGGGTATGCTGCCAAAAAAAGGAACGAAGGCCAAGAATTTCACGCTGCCAGATCAGAAGGGAAATTCACACAGCCTCAAGGACTACGTGGGAAAGTGGGTAGTGCTTTATTTTTATCCCAAGGACGACACACCGGGGTGCACCGTTGAGGCGTGTCAGTTTCGTGACAACTTTCCCAAATTTAAGCGTTCCAAGGCAGTGGTGCTCGGTGTCAGCGTCGATGCCGTAAAAAAGCATGCCAAGTTTGCGACTAAATACGAGTTGCCTTTTACGCTGTTGGCCGATGAGGAGAAAAAAGTGGTGGAGCTGTATGGCGTGTGGGCGAAGAAGAAGTTTATGGGACGGGAATACATGGGTATCCTGCGGACGTCGTTTCTCATAGCGCCGGATGGAAAGATTGCTAAAGTGTATGAAGATGTGAAGCCAGATGGTCACGCGGAAGAAGTTTTGATGGATATGAAGGAATTCGAAAAGAAGTAAGAGAATATTTTTAATCAAATTTCCTTTTTTCTACCACTTTCTTTCCGGCGAACAGACCCGACTCGTTTTGTCGAACAGGGAGTGGTCTAGTCGAGACCGTCCTGCCTGCGCTCGACTGTTACCGACGCACTCATCGCGTCTGTGGCCGCCGGAAACCGGGATACAAAAAAAGAAAGCTCTGATTAAAAAGGATTTCTAAAGGTTACACTGAGTGGAAACTTACTTACTTTAACAGACTCACTATGAACATCAAGATCGTTGAGAAGGAAAAAATAAAGAGAGGTACGCTTCATGTGCGCTTTGAGAAAGAAGGGAAGGACGGTTTGGTCGTACGAGAGGGGAATCAGGACACACTCCTTCTTGTGATAGGTGAACAGGAGAAGATGACGCGCCGTAAGCTCGTGCTCCTCGCACGACGAGTCATCCGGGAAGCGTTGGCAAAGAAGTATGCAGACGTTGTGATTGATTTTGAGCAATTTCGTTTTACGCATTTAGAAATGACGGCGGCTGATGTGGCGGAGCTACTCGCCGTGAATTGTATCATGGCGGAGTATTCGTTTCGGGAGTTTTTGACTGAACCGAAACAGGGATTTCCTCGGGTGCAGAATTTATTTCTGACCAATGTGGCGGAGAAAGAGGTGCGAACTGGCATCGCTCGGGGTATCATCATCGGCGAAGAGGTCAATCGCTCTCGTCACATTGCGACTATGCCTGGTGGCGCGATGACGCCGGATATTTTGGCCCGACATGCCAAGGCTTCTGTGAAAGGACTTCCGGTAAAGGTGACCGTGCTCGAGGAAAAGAAAATGGAAAAACTCGGCATGGGTGGCGTGCTCGGTGTCGGCAAGGGATCAGAAGCACCGGCTTGTTTCATTGTCTTGGAATACTCTGGTGGGAAGAAGCAGGATAAGCCGCTCGTGCTTGTGGGAAAGGGTGTGACGTTTGATACGGGTGGTATCAATTTGAAACCGAGCGAATCGGTGCTCGGTATGAATATGGATATGTCAGGTGGAGCAGCGGTGATCCATGCGTTCGCAGCCGCGGTGCGTTTGAAACTGAAGAAAAATATAGTGGTTTTGGTGCCGGCAGTGGAAAACATGATGTCCGGGTCGAGCTATCGTCCGGGTGATATTATTCATTCCATGTCGGGAAAGACGATCGAAGTATTGAATACCGATGCTGAGGGGCGCATCATATTGGCGGATGCTCTCGAGTATGCCAAGCGATATCAGCCGACACTGGTCGTTGATGTGGCGACGCTGACCGGAGCGGCTATGGGTGCGCTCGGTGAACGGGCGACAGCACTTTTTACGGAAGATGAAGCGCTGGAACTGGAGGTGCGTCATTTGGGGGAGGCGAGCGGGGATTACGTGTGGCCGCTTCCACTCTGGGACGAGTATGATGACGAGATTAAAGGGATATTTGGGGATGTGGCCAATTTGGGACGTACCCGCTCCGGGGGCGCTATCCCGGCCGCGGTGTTTCTCAAGCAGTTCGTCGACAAAGCCTATCCTTGGGTGCATCTTGATATTGCGCCGCGGATGACGACGCTCCCGGACGAATTTCTTTCGAAGGGTTCCGCAGGCGCTCCGGTGCGACTGCTGGTGAAACTGTTGGAAAAAATGTAGTATACGTCTGCAAGTCATATTTTTTCTTGATCTATGTCTCATTATTTACCGGTGGAAGAAATTAAAAAAAATCTCCGCACGGCTGTGGAGGAGTTTGAAAGTGCTTTGCAGGAGTTACAAGAAAAAGAAGATCAATTAGAAGCAGAACTAGGAGAAGTACTTGAGATACAAAGAATAGATGATACCAAAAAGAAATTGTCCGTATAAATACTATGTCTGAACATTCGTATCCAGTCACCGTAGAACGTGTGAACGAGGTTGATGCAGCGGAACGACCGGATGAGAGTATATCGCAGGTTTTTGATCGTATCAGAAACGGAGCAGAGCAAGCTGAATCCAAACTAGAAGAAAGAGTGGTAGAAAAAGCCAGACGCTTGGCAATCGATGCTGCCGGGCTTGAGCAGGCCAAGGCAGTGGTGCGGTTTCCTGAACGCGCGGAGGCGCTCGCTCTCGCCAGGAGTCGGATGATGGAGAAATTTGAGCGGGCAGTTGAGAAGGCATTGGCGCCGGTTGTTACCATGCTCGCGCTCAATACGGCCCCGGTGCTTGCTCAAGACGTTCGAACGGAGCGGATGGCAACGACCCAAGAGTCTTCATTGACGGTGCAGGCAGAAACGCGTGTATTGAAAAAAGAAGATGTCTTTGTGCTTGATTCGCCACTGGCTGTCGTTGGCGAAAAGATGAAGGCGCTGCAGCGAGAACTGCTTCCCGAAGAATTGGCGCTTCTCAAAGAGTTTCATGCAAAGGCGTGGCAGGAGGCAAACGAGTGGTCTATGGTTTCTGGGAAGAATCGAGACGGAAAATTTCTTGTTAAAAAGAGCGAAGGAGGGGCCGATTTTGTTCATATGCCTTGGGAGCTTACTCAGGAAATTGACGAGAGATATTTAGGGACTCATACACACCCGCTTGAGGTAGAAAAAGAAAAAGAGTTAAAAGACAAAATGCGGCAGGGGACACGGAATGCATTTGTGGCTCCTCCAAGTTCGAATGATTTGGTGATCTCTTGTCAATCAATGTCAATGAATCAGGTCGTCGACCCTCGGGGTGTTTGGCAGTATTCCTGTGATAAGGACATGATGAGGTTGTTTCTCAAACCACAGGAACAGCTCAAAGAACGAATTCACAATATGGGCTTGCTGTTTGCGTTGTCATCTACAGATACGGCGCGAGTGGAAGAGGCTTTTACAAAAGCATTCCGATATTCACATCAGTACGTTGATGAATATTTTGAAAGATTCGTACTACGAAATTTTCAAGAATTCATTGATCGGTCGCTCAGTCAGACGTATCCTGGCATTGAAAAAGCTGTTCATGAACATTTGAATGGGTATAAGGAACATAAGGCAAAACTTACAGAGGCACTGGTTGATAATGATCATTGGGGTGAGTGGATTCGGCGTGTGTCTTCAGGGTATTCAGATGAGGAACTTGCTATACGAATTCGGAATCTTATTGCAAACGCAGAACGGAAAGGTATTGCTATGTCGTATACGCCATTTAAAGACGTACCTGAAGATAGGAATCTAAAAAAATAGAAGAGTTAAAGGGTGGATAGAGCGGAAAAACAGCTTGAAAAGGCTGTTTTTTTGGTGCATAAGTACTGTGTTGACACTCCCCATGCTGTGGCGTAAAATGGGGAGGTAAGTGAGAAAAGTGGGTGAAAGTGGGGAAAATATAATTTTAGATTGAACATTGTCGGCTGTCAGGGGATGTATTTTCTCTTGTGCTTTCAAAGCTACGATTTTCAATTATAAATCTGAAATCAAGATGTTTATCGGCGAATACTCACATACGATTGATCCCAAAAAGCGTCTCGCGCTTCCTTCGAAGTTTCGAGGTGAGCTGGGGAGCAAGGTTGTGCTGACACGTGGTCTTGATAATTGTCTCTTCGTGTACCCGATGAAGGTGTGGGAGGAATTAGCAACGAAATTGGGAACGCTCCCGGTTGGAGAAGCGGGAACACGGAGTTTCATTCGGGTAATGCTTGCCGGCGCGACGGATGTGGAGCTTGATAGTCAGGGACGAGTGCTCTTGCCGGAATATTTGAAGATGGATGGTGGACTCAAAAAGGAAGTGACGATTGTCGGTTTGTTCAATCGTTTGGAAATTTGGGATACGGCCAAGTGGAACAAGTACAAGAGTCAAGCAGAAAAGAATACGGGCAAGATTGCAGAGGATCTTGGAAAGCTGGGAATATACTAAATAATTTCTAATAACTAATATCTAATTTCTAACAAAAATACAAACGCAATCTGGAGACTAGGCGTTTCATTAGGAATTGGGAATTAGTAATTAGAAATTATGACAAAGCATATTCCGGTATTGTTTGAAGAAGTGCGAGAGTGGCTGCACCTTGAAAAGGGAATGACGGTGGTAGACGCGACCTTAGGTGGTGGTGGTCACGCGAGCATGATGCTCTCGGCAGTGTCGCCGCAGGGTAAAGTGATTGCGTTTGATGCCGACAAGGAAGCCGTCGCCTTATTTGAAGAACGAATGGAGTCTGATGTGTTCCTCAAGCAAGCCTCCCAGGAGGAGAGACTTGTTCTGGTACATGCCAACTATTCGGATCTTGAGGTGATGCTTGGGAAGCTCGGGGTGAACACAGTGGACGCCATTCTGGCCGACTTGGGGTTTTCTTCCGACCAGATTGGTGAAGCCGAACGAGGATTGAGTTTTCAAGAGGATGGGCCACTTGATATGCGACTGGATCGCTCGAAGGCGTTGACCGCAGCAGAGATCGTCAATGAGTACGGGGAAGCGGAGTTGGAACGGCTGTTTCGTGAGTATGGTGATGAGGGTGAAGCGCGCAGAATTGCGCACGCCATCATCGAGAGACGGACGGAAAAGCCTTTCACGACCACTCTTGAGCTCCGGACCATGATCGAAGAAGTGTATCCGAAAAAGCTGCGCTACGCTCTCAAGATTCATCCGGCAACCAGGACATTTCAAGCGTTGCGGATAGCGGTCAACGAAGAGTTCGCTCATCTGGAGACATTTCTTGCACAGGCAGTCCGTTGTCTTCGGCCGGGTGGTCGATTGTTGGTTATCACCTTTCATTCTGGTGAGGATCGGCGGGTCAAGCAGTTTTTTAAAGAGCAGGCTACCGGGTGCATCTGTCCGCCAAATTTCCCTGTCTGTCGCTGTGGTCAAGTGCCGAACGTCAAGATTCTTACCAAAAAACCGATCATTTCAACAGAAGAAGAGCTGAGAGAAAATCCACGAGCACGCAGTGCGAAGCTCCGTGTCGCGGAGAAGATGTAGCAAAAAAAGAAAACAAAAAATACAATTTCATATGGCTGTTTCCCGTCAAAAACATTTGATGTCATCATATGCGTCGAAGGAGAGCTCTCGCGAGTTGTCCGGATCGGTGCATCTGTTGCTTCTGTCTGTCTTGACGACGATGTTCGTTTCCGGTGGCTACTATCTGTACTCGGTCAATCAGAGTGCGGTACAGGGCTATCACATGAGGACGCTTGAAAGAGAGATTGATGTGTTGAAGCAGGCAAATGCCGAGCTGCGCATTACCGAGGCCGATCTCCGTTCGCTCAAGCGTATTGAAGACTCTCAGGAGGAACTGCAGATGCAAAAACTTGAAAATATCAAATACTTGGAAGAGCACGGTCCGGTAGCCTTGCGATAGGAGGAAGGAGGGAGTCCTCTTTACGATGAATGATGATACAGAGATATGCGCAACGCTCCCCACTATCAAACAAAAAAGAAAACTGGAAAAGAAAAGTTCGGGAGTGTTTTTCGCGTCCGCTTATTTTTCTTCTTTCTCTTAGTAGTCGGTCTGGTGGTTATTGTCAGACTTTTTTTTCTACAGGTGCTGTCACACGATAAGTGGGTGGCTCTGGCTGAGGGTCAGCACAATGCCTCGTTTGAACTTTCTGCTGATCGTGGAGAAATTTATATGCATGATGGCGATATGGATCGCTACCCCTTGGCTGTCAATCGGGAATATCAGATGGTGTTTGCCGTTCCCAAGGATATTACGGAAAAAGATACGGTCGCCCTCAAACTCTCTCAGGCGCTTCTTCTTGATGCCAATGACATTCGTGAAAAAATCAGCAGTACCGATGATCCGTTTGAAATTATCAAGAAGCGACTGACAGATGAAGAAGTCAGTCGGATCAAGGAACTTCGTTTGGAAGGGGTAGCCCTGGTACCGGAAAAATATCGTTACTATCCGGCAGGCGAGCTTGCGTCGCAGGTCGTGGGCTTTGCCAGTTTGGGAGAAAAGGGAGGGGCGGGAGGGTATGGAGTGGAGGCCTCTCTCGATGGACAGCTCCGGGGACAA
>CAZHDL010000041.1:0-1759 GCA_964531045.1 uncultured Bdellovibrionales bacterium
ACTCGCTTCGATCGCTCAGTGTAAACACTGAAGAGCGAGGCGAAGTACCCTGAATCTACCAAGAAATCGTTTAATATATAAAATTCGAGAATCGCACACATGAAATCCCCTTCATTTCAGTCGATAGCCCTTGGAATTCATAAGTGTATTGATAATGCAGAAAGATATATTATAGCTGGGGAGTTATTAATGAAGCGAGATAAACAAAGTTCCTACTTACTTTTTTTGTATGCCCTAGAGGAACTAGGAAAAGTCGTAATGATTAGCACTTTTGTATTTTATGCTCATTCGGAAATAAAACTTGAGGAATGGAAAAAGAGATTTCGTGACCATAGTGAAAAATTTTGGTTTAGTAAAGAACTAGATAGTTTTATGGAGGGCAATTTGCCTTCACTTTCTGATAAGGCAGCACGGTCAATTGCAAAAAAGAAATTATTAGTCGCATACGTAGATTTTGATGGTAAAGATTTTATATCGCCTAAAATGATTAACGAAAAGGAACTTGATGAAGTAGATAGGAGTTGTCGGCAGAGGCTTACTTTCGTAAAAAGTATACATTCAAGTGTTGAAAAAGATGCGAGAATTATAGAAAAAAAATTTGCAGAATTGAATGGTTTAAGTCTTAATGAGTTGTTAGACTTAATGAAGGAAAAGATGAAAAATAACACCTTGTAATGTATCTATCTTTTATATAAAGTAATAAGTCGTGAATTTCTTTATATGGACTATAAAAAGCCGTTGATTGTGGTGGTGATAGGGTTGGTTTTGTTGATAACAGCAGTGGCTGGATTTTCGGCGTATCAGAAATATTTTTTGACGCCAGAGAAAATTATCTCGCAAGCGATGGGGAACATAATGAAGACGACATCGTTTGAGTATACAGGGGACTGGAATGCTGGATTTGTGAAACTCAAATTTAGCGGCGCTTCTGATATTGGGGAGAGACCTGATAAGAAATATTGGCTTCGTCTTACAATGAAGCTTGGAGCAACTGTTTCGACAGGTTTTGAGTATCGACAAATTGATCAATCAATATACCTGAGAACTGGTCAGGGAACGAATTCATTTGCAGGAATTACTACACCTCCTTCGGATTGGATCAAAGTTGATCGGTCGGAAATCATTGAACGGTTTGAGGAGGCACAAAAGGAAACAAGCGGATCTACACCTGCCAGCCTCCGCTATTTGATGGCAGAGGCGACTGACGCACAGAATGCCGAGAAAAAAAAGCTTTTTGCCCAATCTGAATTATTTACAGTGACAGAGGTGTTGAAAGAAGGAAAAATAAACGGAAAAGATAGCCTGCATTATGCTATTGCTATTGAGAGTGATGAACTAAAAAGAGTACTGTTTGCTCTTGGGGAAATTGATGGTATGCCGTATACGGATGAGGAGCAGGCAGAGCTTGAGAGGACTATGGATGTATTAGGGGAAATAAAGGGAGAGATTTGGATCGGCAAAAAAGAGAGGCTTCCGTATAAGCTTATTTTGAAGACGGAGGAGCAAGAAAATGATATGGTGGGACAGGTCGTCAGTATCCCAGCGGGGGATATGACGCCAGAGCGGATAGAGCAGGCGCCAAAGAGCGAGGGAGTGGCGCCAAAGTCACCAGGATTGCAATTCACCATCAGTTTCAAAAACTTCAACAAGCCCGTCAAGACAAGTGCTCCAAAAAATATACAGGCTTCCAATGAGGAATTTCTCAATCAAATATTAGAGAATGCTCGTGCCACTCAAGCAAGGTAATTCGGTTGTTAGG
>CAZHDL010000041.1:1769-4269 GCA_964531045.1 uncultured Bdellovibrionales bacterium
GATTGCGGTGAGTTCTGTACGCCGCCTGACGGTCTCGATACGCTTTTGCATTCTCGATGGCGCGTGGCGCTCAAGACACTTCCGTTTGTGCTAGCGATAGTAGTGCTTAAATTTGTGGTGCATTCTCTCGGCTATGAATTTTTGACGCTGAATTCGTTGTTTACAGCGATTATCTCGGCTAATATATTTCTGATTGGTTTTCTGATATCCGGAACCTTGGTGGACTACAAGGAAAGTGAAAAATTACCCGGGGACTTATCTTCGAGTCTCGAAACCATGGCCGATGAAGGACTCATTCTGCATGCCAGCAAAAAGAGTCAGGAGGCCAAAGATTTTCTTGTGAAACTTTCCCGATTCAATGCCGCCCTCCTTGATTGGTTCTACAAAAAAGAACGAACGAGCGTCTTGATGGAAAAGCTTCTTTCGTTCAATGATGATTTTCTTGCTTTCGAAAAGCAGATTCAGCCCAATTTCATCGTCCGTCTGAAACAGGAACAAAACTCAATTCGAAGAATGATACATAGGATTCATACTATCAGAGAGACCTCCTTTTTGGGAACAGGCTACGCCATCGCAGAAATTATCACTTTTATCCTAGTGCTCGGATTGATATTTATCAAAATGGATCCGTTTTATGAAAGCGTGTTTTTTGTTTCTTTTGTCAGTTTTATCCTGATCTACATGATTTATTTCATCAAGGATCTCGATAATCCGTTTGGGTACAATGATGCAGATAGTTTGGTGGAGGAAGTCTCTCTGAAGCCCCTTTTTGATAGTCAGAAGCGAATCGAACAGTATTCACAGACACTTAGGTAATATCGTCGGGAACCTATTGGTTGTATGGGCTTGTTTGACTCCCTTCGTGTTTTTCAAGACTCGACCAATGGCTCAGTCTTGATCTGGTGTAGAAGGAATGACAAGTGTTCCTGATAGAACTGTCGGTGCGGTACGATAGGTTTCAAAAACGCTTTTGAGAGAAGAGACAGGTTCGCTCGTATCAAGCATACGTGATTCGGGAAGTCGCCAGTAGGGAATAGTTGGCCATTCATGGTGTTCATAGTGGCACCAGGTATTATGCGGAAGAAAAAGCAGGCGCTCCCACCAGGCGGGTTTGATTCTATGGACACCGATTGTTCCTATGTGTTCAGTCCAGACACGGAGATGAAAACAGGCAAGAAAGCTGGTGGCCAGACTGATAGCCCAGAGTGGTATCACCCACCAGAGCTCAAATTGGAGAAGGATACCACCGACAAGCACCCACCAAAGTGCAGGACCAGCGAAATCCATGGTGCTTATCCTCGGGAAGGTATGCACAAGATTGAAGAAGGTTCGAGTATTGAGACCGGTGAGGTCTTTGAGTGCGGACCAATAAATATTTCGAGGTGTTGTGGGGAGATCCCAAAAAGGCATGTCTAGTTTCCTTGAGAAGAGTTCTGGGTCATTGGGAGTTCCTACCAGGCTGTGATGGGAAAAGTGAAACTTTCTGAACCCACTCATGCCTATCGAGAGTGGATAAAAAGTCAAAAGAGCCGTGAGTACGTCATTGAGGCGCTTGTTTTTGGTTGCTAAATAATGACTGCCATCGTGAGCCATGATAGAGAGTGCATGCTGGCGATTGCCGATGACAAGGATCGCAACGATGAGAGCAAGAGGATGAAAAGACATCTTTTGTACGAGCACCAGAACACCAACAATGCAGGCCCAATCAAAGAACACTCCACTGAACCAGCGGAACAGGTGAGGAGTATTTAAGGTATGCATTGTTTGGGGCTCTATCGAAAGACGTTCCATTGATAGTAAACATGAGAGGTAATTCCCTCATATGATATCATAAAGAGAACCAGGTTAATAATGGGTATTCATTTAAGAGATACTTGTTTATTGGTAGTCAAAATTTTTGAGATTTTTATGCAAAAGAAAACGCTTGCTATCCTGTTTATCACGCTTCTGATCGATATGATTGGGATTGGGATGATTATTCCTATTCTCCCAATTATTTTCACCGATCCTACCTCGCCATCATTTCTCTTGGTAGGGTATTCGGAAAATCACCAGTATCTCTTGGCGGGACTCCTCACGGCACTGTTTGGATTCATGCAGTTTCTGGGGGCACCGCTCTTGGGCGAGTTGTCTGATGTGTTTGGGCGAAAGCGTTTGCTGACACTGGGAGTGGGAGTACTGGCTTTTTCGCAGCTCCTCTTTGGTTTTGGTATTGAGATCGGTTCTCTCGCCCTGTTGTTTATTAGTCGGGCGGTAGCAGGACTGGGAGGAGCCAATTTCAGCATCGCTCAGGCCAGTATTGCTGACATCACCGAACCTCGTGATCGAGCCAAGAATTTTGGTCTCATTGGGGCAGCCTTTGGTATCGGCTTCATACTTGGTCCGACACTTGGTGGGTGGATTGCGCATGCGTTTGCGAGTGCGGCCGCTCCGTTTTGGGTGGCATCAGCATTGGGTATTGTCAATCTCGTTTCCGTGACGCTCTTTCTTCCGGAAACAC
>CAZHDL010000041.1:4279-7829 GCA_964531045.1 uncultured Bdellovibrionales bacterium
AAAAATTCATATAAATATGTTTCCTGAGCAATTTTCATTTTTTGAAGGGTATAAGCAATATTATTGCTGCCTGGAGGGACAAAGATGCTCGTCCCGTCTATCTTTCCAGTTTTCTCTACGCCTCTGGCTTCAGCTTTTTTACATCTTTTATTGGTATTTTTCTCGTAGCGCGTTTTCAACTTTCCGAAAAAGAGATCGGAACATTTTTTGGAGCGGTCGGGATTTGGATTGTTATCACCCAGCTTTTTGTTTTGCGAGTGCTGACACGGAAATATGGTGAAAAGACGATTCTCCGTGTCTCGTTACTTCTTTTGGCGGCGGTATTATTTCTCTACCCTTTTGTTTCCTCGACAGTGTGGCTGTATCTGTTGATACCGCTACTCTCTATTCCAAACGGCCTGACTATGGCCAATATGGGGGCGCTGGTGAGCAAGAGTGTTTCTGCCAAAAAACAAGGCGCTGCACTGGGAATCAATGGGTCGCTCATGGCGCTTTCGCAGGGGATTATCCCGATAACGGCCGGTGTGGTTTCCGGTATTTTTGGGATACGAGCGCCATTTATCGTCGGGAGCCTGCTGGTTGTTTGGGCTTGGTTGACCCTCTTTGTATTTCTCAGGCGCTCCCGTGCGGTATCTGCCTAAAAAAGCCTGCCAGGGCCTTCTTGACGCTCCATAGGCCATTGTGCAATACTAGCGACTTGTCCTTTCATATTTAGTCTCAATACGAGCGCAGCGTCACTGCGTACTGTTTAGTGGAGGTTCGCATGACAAGTGTTGCACAAACAGCGGGAAATCTCTCTCTGTGGAGAAGGGCTTGGTCTTGGTTGGCTGGTGCGATACAGGATTACAACACCGCTACGGCGTTAAAGCGGTCGGCAGAAGCTGCTCTTCAAGTCGTGGAAACGCCTCCGCAGGCGCCAGCTGACCAGAGTGCTGACCAGCAGAATGCGTCTCCAAATCCGTCGAAATCTGTACGTCCGGCTGGTAGTTCAAAGACTGGTCGTGCCACCCCTCTAAATGGAAGACAGAAGTTGTCAGACGATACGGTACTGAGAGAGTGCCTGGCACTAGTGGCCAGTCAGACAGTTGCTGTGATTGGCGGATCGACAGGGATCAATCCTGACAGCCTCATTCAGCCGTTTGTGGAACCAGATGACAAGCGGATGGCGAATCGGGTGCTGGCAAAAGCCGTCGCCAGGAAACTGGCATCCGATGAATTTCCGGAAGTAGTGCTCGGTATCGGCATGAACGGTGGATTGTTCGCTTTTCAGGTAACGGAAGCCCTCATTGAGCGTGGGTGTGCGGCTGGATTTCTTGGCTTGAAGCCCAATCAACGGGCTGGTGCGGACGGGTACCACTTTGCTTGTTCAGAGGCCGATATTCGAAAGAAGCTCGGCGGAAGGCGGGTGGCACTCGTCTTGCCAATTGTGACTGATGCTCATTTGCCCATCATCAACGCAATCAAGACCCTGGTTGAGAGGGAGGGATGTGGAGCTACTTTCTGGGGCGCAGGTACCATCATTCAATATCGACCTGGTGGAAAAACCAAGCTGCCTAGAGTGGATTCCTTGATTCAGATTGGTGTCACCGTCTGAGTCTGAAGTGGTCAAAATGTTTTGTCTCGAGAAGCGTAGAAACGCGGCTCGGGGCTTTTTTCTTTTAGAGAGACTAGCCTGCCTTGCCAAAAGCCTGGATATAGGGTATTCTGGCTCAAGTAAACAGGTGAGTATACGATTTATGAAGGTGATTCTTTTGGAAGATGTGAAAGGCCTCGGAAAGGCACTCGACGTCAAGGAGGTCAAGAATGGGTATGGATTTAACTATCTGCTCCCGGAAGGATTGGCTGATTTGGCGACGCCTGGTGCACTCAAGCAGGCCGAGCGCTTTGTGGCGCGTCGACAGGCAGAAGTAACCAAGTCTACAGAGGAGCATCGTGCTCTGGCTGATATGATTTCCGGAAAAAAGGTAGTCATCAAGAGCAAAGCTGAGAAAGGAAAGCTCTTTGGTTCAGTAGGACGTGAAGAAGTCGCTGCAGCCTTGGAGGGTATGGGTATCAAGGTGGATAAGCAGGTAGTAGTGCTTGAAAAGGCTATCAAGGAAGTGGGTGCGTTTGCGCTTACGGCTCAGTTTGGTCATGGAGTGAAGGCTTCGTTTGAACTCGTCATCGAATCGGAATAGCCGATACAACAGCAATTTTACAAAGAGCCGCCTCCACTTTCCCCTGGTAGCGGCTCTTTCTCTTTATAAACTTTTTTTAACTGAGTATGACAAAACAAAAAACAAAGAAGCAGATCAAGCAGACGAAGTATATTTTTGTGGTCGGTGGAGTAATGAGTGGGGTCGGGAAAGGAATCGCCACTTCATCTATTGGAAAGATTCTTCAGGCCAAGGGTTTTCGGGTGACGGCACTCAAGATTGATCCGTATATCAATGTCGATGCTGGCACTATGAATCCGACGGAGCACGGGGAAGTTTTTGTGTTGAAAGATGGTTACGAAACTGACCAGGACATGGGGAATTATGAGCGTTTTCTCAATATCGAGCTGACAAGAGAGAATTACATGACCACGGGAGCAGTGTACAAGACAGTCATCGAAAAGGAACGGAACTTGGAATATGGCGGGCGCTGTGTCCAGGTGGTGCCGCATATACCACTTGAGGTGATTGGCCGCATCAAAAGGGCAGCAGCGATGGCGGACGCCGATGTCGTGATTGTTGAAATTGGTGGCACAGTAGGGGAGTATGAGAATATTCTCTTTTTGGAGGCTATCCGGATGCTCAAGAGTGAGCAGCCAAAAGACGTGATTACCGCCATTGTAAGCTATGTCCCGACGCCATCAAAAGTCGGTGAGATGAAAACAAAACCGACGCAACATGCGGTGCGGACGCTCAATGGTACAGGTATTCAACCGGATATTATCATCGCTCGGGCCGATCGACCGCTCGATGAAAAGCGCAAAGAAAAATTGGCAGTGTTCTGTAATGTTCAAAAAGAAGATGTTATCAGTGCGCCCGATGTGGAGAGTATCTATGACGTTCCGGTTAATTTTGAAAAGGATCACTTAAGTGAGATTCTCATGCGGAAGCTCGGATTGAAGACTAAAAAAGCGCTTGGTCTCGGTGAATGGGAGAAGCGTGTACGACGGATCAAGTCGGCTGATCAAAGCGTCAAAATTGGCATTGTGGGAAAGTATTTTAAGACGGGAGATTTTGTGTTGTCTGATGCCTACATCAGCGTCATCGAAGCGCTCAAGCACGCTGCCTGTGAAGTAGGACGCCGGACAGAGCTCCACTGGATTGATAGTACAGACTTCGAGGGCGATACCAGGGCGTTACGCACACTCAAAAAGTATGATGGTATCATTATCCCGGGCGGTTTCGGCAGTCGGGGTATCGAAGGCAAGATAAACGCCATTCGTTTTTGTCGTGAGAACAAGATTCCCTACTTTGGACTGTGCTATGGGATGCAGCTTGCGGTTATTGAATACGCACGAAACGTGGTTGGGTTAACGGGGGCGCATACGACGGAGGTTAATCAGAAAGCGGAGCAC
>CAZHDL010000041.1:7839-10236 GCA_964531045.1 uncultured Bdellovibrionales bacterium
GAGAATTTGCGAAAAAAGAATTATGGCGCCACCATGCGTCTGGGTCAGTATGAAGCCTGTATCGTGCGAAAGACCATGGCTGCCAAGGCCTATGGTTTTGGGAGTGTACTTGAACGTCACCGTCATCGCTATGAGGTCAATCCTGAGTATGTCGATCAACTGAAGTCAGCGGGTATGATATTTTCGGCCACGTCGCCCGATGGTATACTGATGGAAATCGCCGAGTTGCCGCAGTCGGTCCACCCGTTTTTTCTTGCGACGCAGTTTCATCCTGAATTTCAATCGTCACTGCTATACCCACATCCACTGTTTGTTGCTTTTCTTGAGGCGTGTAAGAAACAGAAATAACAACAGCCCGAATATTTTTTAGCCTCTACATACGTCCGTGGATATATGCTAAAAAGAGGTGGAGTATAGGGCAAGAGTAGTCTATGAAACTATTTTTTTTGAGACGTTCGTTTACTGGAGTGGCTTTGCTTTTTGGTGTGTTTTGGTCTATTTCTCCTGTCATGGCGCGGGAGAACGTAACGGAGTGGTATGTGCAGGACCTGCGAGCGGAATTTGCTCTCACCTCTCGGTCTACGATGGTGGTGACTGAGTGGATTACGGCTGATTGTGGCCAGTGTGTTGGTAAGCATGGAATATTTCGCGTCGTGCCAACAGAGGCACGAACAGAAAAAGACACCATCAAAACTCCGGTAGAGTTGCTCGAGATCACTGATTTTTCCGGAAAAAAACAAACCTATACAGAGACAAGAAACAAAGGTAACGGAACAGTAACTTGGAAAATCGGTGATCCAGATAAGACGGTGGTGGGTGTGAACAAGTATAGGATTACTTATGCTGTTTCGAATGTCATACGAGACCAGGTGGGAAGAGGGGATGAATTTTATTGGAACATTCATGGTGATTTCTGGGATATTCCGGTGGATGCTTTTTCAGCTACAATCATGTTTCCGGGCGCCGTTAAAGAACAGGTGACTGATGTTTCGGTCTACGCGGGAGCACGCGGAGCGACGGGCGCTGAAGCGGTAAGTTTTCTTTGGTTAAATCCTCAAACGCTTTCAGTTACTGGGACGCGACCATTTTTACCGGGTGAGGGCGTGACGGTGTCGGTCAGCGTGCCCAAGGGGATATTTACGCTCTATCAGTTTGGTTGGTGGGAGCAGTATGGGCAGTACCTGTGGCTTATCATCCCAATAGCGGTGTTTTTCATCTGTTATCGGGCGTGGAAAAAGTATGGAGATGATCCAGCATGGGACAAAGTGGTTATTCCGGAGTACCAGGTGCCGGGACAATTGAGTGTACTCGAGGTCGGGCTTCTCATGAACAACGGCAGCGCCCTGAAAAATGAATATGTCACAGCGGCTATTATTGAATTGGCTGTCTTGGGAGCTCTTACAATCCGAGAAGAAAAAAACAAAATCCTTTTCTTTACGATGACAGAATATGTGCTTGAGAAACAGTCTGTCCCTGGTCTTGTATTGTCTTCTCATCAGCAACTTCTTCTTGACCATATTTTTAAAACAGGAACAACTGTTGCCCTTTCTTCGCTCAAAAAAACGTTTTATAAGGTACTGAGTGCACTGAAAGAATCTGCTCTGGCATCACTAGCGGAGAAGGGGCTGATTGAGCGCGGTGGCCGATACTATCAAATCACATTTCTTATTGCGGCGGGTGTGCTTGGTTTTTCCTTTTTTGGACTGCTCTTTGATGCTGACACGCGGATCAAGGGCGCTGCCCTCCTTTTAGCTGCGATACTTTTTTTGGGTTTTGGTCTCATTATGCCCAAAAGAACACGTCTAGGGACAGAAACACACTGGAAAATCAAGGGTCTGAAATTGTATATGGAGAAAGCGGAAAATATCGTCAGCAGTTCTATGAAAAAGAAAAGTTGTTTGAGGTGTTGTTGCCTTGTGCTATCGCCTTTGGTATGACCAAAGAATGGATCGGGAAAATGCAGGACTTGTATGGAGCGGAATACTTTTCAAAGTATCATCCACTGTGGTTTTCTGCCTCTGATATGAGCACGTTTGATGCAGCCAGTTTTGAGTCACATTTGAGTGCTCTTTCGTCGAGCATTGCAGCGAGTACGGGTTCATCTTCCGGGTCAGGTGGCAGTGGGAGTTCCGGGGGTGGTGGCGGTGGTGGAGGAGGGGGCGGATGGTAAGGTAAAACAACAAAAAACACCCTTCGTAATGAGGGGTGTTTTTTCTTCTGAAGAGACTAGTTTTCTGCCTCCATCTTCTTTTCGGCAGTCACATTCACGAAGGTTCGGGAAACGATTTTTCCAGTGAAATCCTTGACCTTTTTGGCCTGGAACTGGACGAAGCCACTGGCCATTGCAAAAAGGGTATCATCTTCACCACGCTTCACGTTCTTGCCTGGGTGGAATTG
>CAZHDL010000042.1:0-2961 GCA_964531045.1 uncultured Bdellovibrionales bacterium
TTGTCATTGATAGTAATGGTGTGACAACGATTGCCAATTTGAACCTGGGTGCCACGAATTTTGATTCTGATGCCGGTATTATCTCTTGGATTAATATGCCAGTAACTGCGAGTTCACCGGTGGATACGATTGAAAGCTATACGGCCCTCATTGATGATACGGATCTTCTTACTATTTACGCTGAGAGTGATGGATCGGGAGGGATTCAGGATAAGCGAGTACAGATGGGATCAGGGGGGGTAGGGTCAACAGCACCAGTGCTTCTGGCTCTTGATGTCAAATCAACAACGAGTGACCCTACCGGTTTTGAGGGAGCTCTTTACTACAACACTTTCGATAATGTTTTTCGATGTTATCAAAATGCAGGGTGGACCAATTGTATCGGTTCCGGTGGCTCGAGTGACCTTCAGACCACGTATGGAAACGATGCTGATGGTTCAAATGTCACCGTATCTTTGACGGCGGCTGATGACGGGCTTGTGTTTACGAATCCAACTTCTGGAGGAAATGATTTTTCGACGTTCCTTCTTCAGCTTGATCAGGCCAATACCACAGCCAACATGCTGGCGCTGGATATCGTGCAGTCATCCAATGCTTCCAACGCGGTTAATATCACCGCTAATTCAATCGATGGTGAAACAGGACTGACTATTACGACAAACGGTCTGACGAGTGGTAGTGGCATTAGTGTTGCCTCTTCCTCTGCCGCTATGACGGGTAATCTCGCACAGGTAACGATGTCCGGATCAAACGCGGCCAATACCGGTGACCTACTCGAGCTTTCAAATACAGGGACCAGTAATGCCAACACAACACTCCATATCGATCATCGCGCGACTGGAACGGGTAATTTGGCACTCCGGGTAGATGATGAAGTAAGTGATACGACCCCGTTTATCATCGATGGTGAAGGACGTGTCGGCATCGGGACGACAGCTATCAGTACGAATGCCGCTTCGGAGCGTTTGCTCCAGGTGGGATCAGAAACGAATCGTGGGAATATGACGGCTTATGGAGAGATAGTGAGTGCCGGTCTTGATCGTCATACGGCACTCAGTGGTATTACAGATGTCTTTGTCTATGACACGACCGGGGATAGCGATGGTGGTCGCTGGGTAGACTGGGCCACTACCGACAATTTGTCCTGGTACACAGAGGCGCTCGATGACGGCGCCGCTGACCCCTGTGTTATTTCATCCGACGATCGTTGCTACAAGGCCTCGTTTCCGCGTAAGGCTATCTTGGTTGTGACGACGTCGGCGCTCTATATTTTTGATGCGGCGACCAATGACATGTGGATGAAATTCAGTCAGAATGCATCAGGCTATGCTTTGGGTGTTGATACGAACAATGATCCGACGAGTGTCACGGCTTTAAATGGTGTCATCTATGTCGGATTGAAGGGGACAGCCACGACCAGTCTCTATGCCTATGATTTTGTAAACGATCGTATGTGGAACTATGATGGGACAGATCGCTCGGGAGCCGATACGGGTATCAGTGGACGCAATGCAGCTGTGACGTACAATGTCGATAATAATACCAAGCTTGACCTCGCTGTGACGGGTACCGCCGCCGAATGGCAGAATGTCAATGATGTTTCTGCAACTGTTATCACGCACAGTATTTCAGCCGCCGCTGTTGGGGCAACAACGAATACAACACCAGGGTACGGAAAAGTATTCCTGGCCCTCGCAACTGATTCAGGAGTGACAGTGATTAATTTGATGGCTGGCACATTGAACCAGTATTCGGATGTTGCTGGTGATGATTATACCGCGGCTGTTATTTCGAGAAGGGGCTATCTCTACGCGCTCAATACCACCCAGGATCAGATGGAGCGGTGGGATACTATAGATACCGATAAAGCGAGTGAGGTAGCTGGAACATATACGCGCAAATGGGATGAAACTATTGGTACTGGTCCGGCGCTCGCATCCTCTGCTTTCAATATTGTTGCTCCTGGACCAGATAACCTAGAAATTGCTGAACGTGCGTCGCTTACGCTGGATAGTGAAGACGTTATCTATGTGGGACACAGTCTGGGACTAGCGGAGCTCCACGACCACACGACCCAGGCTTTCGGTTGGGTCAAACATTTCAATGCTACCCGGCAGACTCCGATGATGCCACTGGCCGGCATCAATGATATGGTCCTTCCGATGGATGATTCATCCGGTACGCAGGCACAGGATCTCGCTATCGCCAATACGGACATGGCTATCAAAGGAACGCCGACGCTTGGAGTGAACGGTGTAGCGGGCAAGGGTATGAATTTTGATAATACGGATGATTATCTGTGTTCCGATGCTGATCAGAACAATGCCTGTGATGTCGATACGGCTTTCAATATGTCGACAGTGGGCTGGACCTTCAGTATCTGGTTTCGGCATTCGACGACGGCCCCTGCAGCTGGTGCTGACACTATTTTTGAAAAATGTGTCACAGCTGTGCCAGCCAAGGCTACAGGGTGTGTCATTGCCTACATGACCACAACGGGAACGATTGTGGTGGCCAATGATACGGATGCTACCTGGACGAGGCCCGATGAAGGGGCAGCTTCCTATAATATCACCGCTACGTCGACGTATACGTACAATGACAACCAGTGGCATCACCTCATCCTTTCGAGAACGAACGCCAACGACCTCGACTCCTGGATAGATGGGAATGGTATGAACCTGTCGACGGCGACGGGAGGTACGACGACTTTTGATGGTTCACAAATTGTGAGTATTGGTGCCTCGTGTGTACTGACAGTGACGGCCGCTTGTGGTGCAGCGACCAACTTTTGGGATGGCCAGCTTGACGATGCGCAGTTTGTGGTGGGTACCACGACGCAAGCAACAGTTTCGGCACTGCAGGCTCGTCGACTCTACAATGTCGAACGTCCGCGGGCCTCAAAGAAAACTATCACCGTGACAGATGCCACGAGTGCTACCTCTACCTCGCTGACGGATA
>CAZHDL010000042.1:2971-3257 GCA_964531045.1 uncultured Bdellovibrionales bacterium
TGACGCGCCGTATTTCTGGTAATACCGCCACAGCACTCACCTTTACTCCGGCAGTTCCAGTGGCCTGTACGCTTGATACGACGGCGGACTTTCAGGTGGATCCAGAAAAGCTTTATGGGGCATCGAGCAGTGTAGCAGGTATCGGTATTACGGCCGAGTCTCCACTTGGTGAGGCGCGACAGATGTGTATCGGTACCAATAGTGGGTCAGATACAGGCGGTGTCACCTGTTATAACCACCAGGCCGGCCCAAGTATCGTGGCCGATGTGTACCACAGCCAGGCTAG
>CAZHDL010000042.1:3267-10004 GCA_964531045.1 uncultured Bdellovibrionales bacterium
TACGAGTACGGACTGGACCGGATCCAACTATGATGAAATGGTGGCTATCGATTTGTCTACCCGGACGCTTATTATGGCATCGGAGGCGCATTTTACTGCCGTAACGGAAGACGTGCGACTCGGACAGGGCTTGGACTACTTGGCCAATCAACTCTACATGATTCGTACGGAGATTATTCAAGACACTATCACAGCAGTGGGAAGTACAGGGCCGGAAGTAGGCTTCACTGGCGGAGCCGACTTGGCTGAAAATTATTATTCAGATACTCCTCTCGAGGCAGGAACAGTCGTAGCGCTCGATGAGAAGCAATCAGCCTATGTGCATGAGGTATCCGGAGCGTATCAAAAAGATATGCTTGGTGTGGTGGCTACGTCCCCAGGTATTGTTTTGGGTGATCCAGGTACCAATGGGTATCCCGTGGCCTTGGTTGGTCGTGTCCCAGTCAAGGTGACCAATGAAAATGGTCAGATTTATGCCGGTGATCGTCTGACGTCAGCCACTCGTTCCGGATATGCCATGCGAGCGACTCAGGCTGGCCGAGTATTGGGACAATCTCTCAGTGACGCCGTTGACTGGACGGTTTGTGAAGGTGAAGATCCTGCTAGTAGTGATGCCCTCCTTTGTACGACGGTCCTGGTTTTTGTGAATCTGACTGACTACACAGGTCAATCAGTGGAGTTGGCTATGACGGAGAGACATCAGACTGATTCGACGCTTGGGTCAGATGGATTAGTCGGGAGCGCCACTATTGATGGTGTTGAGCAGGGATTAGGATCTGATACGGCAAGTGTGCGTCTGGCCACGAGTGCACCGACCAAACAGGAGCAAATCCTTTCTTTCCTGAAGGAGATACGCGACAAAGAAGTAGGCAGGGTATCATCCGAAGTGTTTACTGGTCGGGTTTCGGCCTCGACCGAAGTGATTACTCCAACACTCTATGCTGATCAGATTTTTGCCAAAAGCATCAAGGCGGATTCTATCGAAGGACTTTCTATTTGGACCAATCAAATAGCGAGTTTGCAGGAGAAATACGCCGGATTGCAGCCTGAGGCCACGAAAGAGAACGTGGTAGTGAGTGGAGTGGGAGCGACAGAAAAAACGCTCTTGAATCTCGACCGGTTCACGGTAGGATCATTGGTAGCCTCGCTTGATGCTTCCGTCTTGGGCAAGCTGACTCTGGCAGGTGGGATGACAGTTGGTGGGAGTGCGCAGTTCAATGGGGAGACGACATTTACTCGATTGGCGAGCTTCTTTGGAAAAGCAATTTTTAAAGAATCGGTATCCTTTGAAAAAACGCCGACCTTTGGTGGTGACACGGCTGGTTTTGCAGTGATTGAAAAGGGTGCCAAGAAAGTGCGGGTGATGTTTGGTACGCCCTATGAAAAACAACCGATTGTTACTGTCACTTTGACCAATGATGCCTCGCCGCTACTTGCTGATGCTGATGAATCGCTCAAGAAAGACATTGAAGTCCTGGAGAAAGAATATCTGGAATCGGTTTTTGATAAGGATATCCGGTATATCGTGACGGAGAAATCAGCAAAGGGCTTCACACTTGTTCTCTCGGAGAAAGCACCGAAGGATCTCCAATTTTCGTGGATAGCGTTTTCAGTAGATCAGGCCAAGTCATTCAATTCTGAAAAAGAGAAACAAGAAGAGGTATTGCCAGTGATTTCAGAAGAAGCTGTTTCGGTACCAGCTCCTACTCCTGTAGATACGACTTCTCTGGAAGAAAATATTACCGGAGTGCCACCAGTATTAGAAGAGATTGCCCCTCTCGTGGTTCCATCACCACTTGAAGGGGAGAAGGATACGCTATAGAGCTACCGGCTCCAAATAGATGTCTCTCGCGCAAAGTCTCCTCTGTGATAGAATAGGGAGCATGAGGAAAAATCTTACCCTTTTTATTCTTGTTTTTCTTGCTGGCGGAATCGCTGGTTTTTTTGGTGGTCTCCTTAAGGGAGAAGACGAAATGGTATCCGACACAAATTCCAGACAGGTGAGGCAGGACAAAGGGTATCAATTCATCAATCCGTTGCTTGAGTGTGAAGTGGCCGAAGGATCTCTTGATGCGCGCAAAGAAAATTTTCATGATGATTTGGAACTCTACGTAGCTCATCTGAAAGAAGACAAAAAGTTATCAGATGTTGCTCTCTATTTTCGGGATTTGAATAATGGACCAACATTTGGTGTTGGAGAGAAAGAGGAATTCTTCCCGGCTTCGTTGCTGAAGGTGCCAGTTATGATGGCCTACTATCATTTGGCCGAGCAGGACCCGTCCCTTTTTGATCGCAGCGTGGTATACGAGACCGAAAAAGATTTCGGCATTACTCCGACCATTCTCCCGCGGGAGCGGCTTGTTTTGGGGGAAACATATACCGTTGAGGAGTTGGTACGGCGGATGATTGTTTTTTCCGATAACCAGGCTCTTGCTCTCCTCACGGCTCATTTGCCACTGGCAGTGCTCCAGGATCTGTTTTCAATGCTGGGTATAGGGGATGATGTGCTTGTTGATAGTCATTCAAAGATTACCGTGAAAGAATATGCTGGATTCTTTCGGATTCTTTTCAATAGTTCCTATCTATCTCGTGCCTCATCTGAGAAGGCGCTTTCGCTTCTTGCACAAACAGATTATCACGATGCCTTGCCGGCCGGCGTGCCAGAGCATATTTCGGTGGCGCATAAATTTGGTGAGGCCGGAACAGGGAATGTTGAGCGACAACTCCACGATTGCGGTATTGTCTATTTCCCCAATCATCCCTACTTGGCCTGTGTCATGACGCGTGGCAATGATCCTCAGGTCCTCAAAACGACTATTCGGGATATTTCTCAATTTGTGTACAAAAAAATCGATGAACAGTACTGAAAATTCTTTTTTTTCTTTGTGAATTCGTGTATACTGAAAGTACTAAGTATTCCGTATGCCTCCACGTGTTACTCGTGCTCCACGAAAAACTGTTCTTGCTGTTCCTGAAGCAGGGGAACGGAACGTTGTTTCATCGGGAGCAACTCAAAAATCTCTCTGGCCGGTCGTCATGGTGTTGACGATGCTCTTCCTCATTGCTGTTTCGGTAGCGGGGTATTTCTACTATCAGTACCAAAATGCCAAGCCAGGGGTCGCTGATGCCAAGGAAATCAAACAACTGACTGAGACTATTGGCGCGGTCATGCTTCTTCCGGAAGGAGAGGAACCAACACTCGCTACCGTGACGGACAGAGAAAAGTTGGCCGAACAACCATTTTTTCAGAAGGCAGAAAATGGTGACAAGGTCCTCATATACACCAATAACGGTCGCGCTATTCTGTATCGTCCCAGTACGGGAAAGATTGTTGATGTGACGACGGTCAATGTCAATCAGCCGGTAGCGAGTCCATCGGAAGCGTCAGCAGTAGTGCCAGAAGCACCGATCGAGACACCAGAGGAAACCGTGCCGACTATTGTGCGATTGGCACTGCTCAACGGTTCAACCACTGTCGGTATTACGAATGCCACAGAAAAACAGTTGACGGCTGTCTATCAGAATTTGGCAGTAGTTTCAAAAGAGACCGCTCAAAAAAATGACTATGAACAGACCATAGTGGTGGATGTTACCGGTCAAAATGTTGATCTAACGAAGAAAATGGCCGAAACCCTTGGTGGTATTGTCGCCGGCCTCCCCAATGGAGAAACCTCTCCCGTAGATGCTGATGTCCTGGTGATTGTGGGGAAAAAGTAACACACGAGACTCTTTTGTTTTCTCCTCCTCCGGTATCCCCGGAGGATTTGCTTTTCTCGGTCATTTAGCGCTACCCTAGAGGTATGAACAGTTCAACCGAAGAAATTAAGGCACGGATTAATATTGTCGAACTGATCGGCACCTATGTCCGTTTGGAAAAGGCCGGAGTGCACCATAAGGCTTGTTGCCCGTTCCATCAGGAACGGAGTCCCTCTTTCATGGTCAATGAAGAGAAAAACATGTGGCACTGTTTTGGCTGTGGTAAGGGGGGCGACGCCTTTGCTTTTGTCATGGAGATAGAGGGACTTGATTTTCGAGAAGCACTGCAGCTCTTGGCGGAAAAGACCGGTGTTGAACTGCCCAAATATCGCACAACAGAGCCGGGAGAAAAGAATAACAAAGACCGTCTCTTTGCCTTGTTGGAGCTGGCGACCAAATTCTATGAGAAACAACTGTGGGAGGGCGCGGGGAAAAAGGAAATCCTGACCTATCTGAGAGGACGAGGATTGAGTGACGAGAGCATAAAAAAATTTCGTTTGGGGTATGCTCCGGATGGCTGGCGACACCAGTTGGAATTTTTTCTCAGCAAGGGTTTCACTATGACCGAGCTTGAACAGACCGGTCTCCTTATCAAAAAAGAGAGTGCCGCACCTCGGGATACGACACATACTGTTTCTGGCGGGTACGATCGTTTCCGTGATCGAATCATGTTTCCTATCTTTGATATTTTTGGCCACGTTATTGGTTATTCAGCGCGGGTGGCACCGGGTGGTGACGAGAGTCAGGCCAAGTATATCAATACGCCCGAGACGGCCATCTATCACAAGAGTCGGGCGCTCTATGGACTCTTTCATGCCAAACAGGCCATGAAGCAGGCTGGTAGGACGGTTATTGTGGAAGGAAATATGGATGTCATCGCCCTTCATCAGGCCGGCATAGAAGAGACAGTAGCGGTTTCTGGCACCGCCCTGACTGACGAGCAGCTCAACTTGATGAAACGGTATGGCCGGGAAGTGCGTCTCTTTTTTGATATGGATGGTGCTGGACAGAAGGCTGCCAAAAAAAGTGCGGCACTGGCGCTTGAGAAAGAACTTCTCGTTTCTATCGTTGCCCTCTCTTCGGGAAAAGACGCTGCTGATATGGGAAAAGACGACCCGGACATGCTGCGGACAGTAGTGTCTCAAGCCAAGCCGGTTCTCAAGTATTTTCTCTCCACCAGTCTTATGACTCATGATGCGCACAATCCTTCCGGTAAGCGTCAGATCGTAGATGAGTATGCCGAACTGTTGCAGGTGGTCAAAAACCCCATTGAACGAGCGGAAGCCATCAAAGATTTGGCACGTGCTATCGAAATGGATGAACGGATGATTGCGGGGGTCGTCAATAAGCTCTTTCTGGAAAAGACACGTCGCGATGGGCCGGCCCCACTTCAGGCACCAGCAGACCTGTTTCAGGAAAAACATGTCTTCGGAAAGCGCTCGGAATTGCTACGGGAGGAAGTGATCGCACTTATGTATGCCGAGCGGGCGCTGACCCAGGCGACACTAGCGCGCATAAAAGAATTGGGACTCCTTTCATTTTTTGAGCGGCATCCTCTCTTCTTCTTTCTAATTCAGACGGGGACGGATCGGGAGTCAGTAGATTTGATTGAGGACGCCGCCCTCAAGAGTGAGGTGGCGCGGCTGTCGTTTCGGATTCTTGAATCACCGGAAATAGCTGAGAAAGCAGGGGAGGAACGAAGAGCGATTCTTGATGATATGACTGAGCGCTATCTGCGTGATTTGCACTCTGAGGTCACCAAACGGGAAAGACTACTCTCTCTTGAAAAAGCTTTGGATGAAGCACGAAATGCAAAGGATCGTGAGCTGGAAAAGAAGCTGTTGGCGGAATTCGTACTCGTTTCTGATGGTCAGTCGGGTCATCCGGCAGCGAAAGAGTGATTTTACGAGGCCCCTTCCCTCGTGGGACGGGATTTGCTATGATACAATACCCTCTAGGAGGGGCTTTCCATAATGTTTTAAATTTCTTTTATGGCGTCAAAGAAAACCATCAAGAAAAGTATCACAAAGCCAAAGAAGGGTGTAAAGAAGTCTAGTGCCAAAAAGGCCCCCAAAAAGGCTGTTTCTAAAAAGGCTGCCGCTAAAGTAAAAAAGACAATGAAAAAGGCAGTAAAGAAGGCAGTGAAAAAGCCGACAAAGAAGGTCCCAGTAAAAGCCAAAAAAGCCAAAGTGAATAAGAAGGCACAGAAGCCGCAGAAAGCATCCAAGCCAAAGAAGGCGCCGGCCCGTGCCGCTAAAAAGACCGAGAAAAAAGGCCACACGGAAGCGAAGAAAGATGCTTTTGAAGAGCTCTTGTTTCGTGGTAAGCAGCGTGGCTTTGTGACAGAGGATGAGATTATTCATATTCTCCCTGATGTGGAGCAGGACTTGGAAGGACTGGAAAATTTGTATGAACGATTGGAGACATCCGGCGTCCGAGTGGTAGGTTCAGAAGAAATGCTCAAGCTGGAAACTGATAAAGTCGCCGAAAACTTTGGTAAGAAAACCAAAGCCAAAAAAGATGCTCCTGCCAAACCCAAGGAGAAAATGATGGAAATGGGAGATGAGGCGGATGGCACCTCTGATTTGGTGCAGATGTACTTGAAGGAAATCGGCCGTGTTTCGCTCCTTTCCGGAGAGGAAGAAGTGAAGCTTGCTAAGGCGATTGAAAAAAACGATTTGAATGCCAAGCAGCGTCTGACCGAAGCCAACCTGCGTCTCGTCGTCTCTATTGCCAAGAAGTATGTCGGGCGTTCACATAACCTCTCGCTCCTCGATCTTATCCAGGAGGGGAATATCGGTTTGTTCCGAGCCGTGGAAAAGTTTGATTATCGAAAAGGCTTCAAGTTTTCAACCTATGCCACCTGGTGGATTCGTCAGGCCATCACGCGAGCTTTGGCTGACCAGTCGCGCACCATCCGTATTCCGGTTCATATGGTGGAAACTATCAATAAGTATGCTCAGGTGACACGACGATTGGTG
>CAZHDL010000043.1:0-6599 GCA_964531045.1 uncultured Bdellovibrionales bacterium
CCTCTCTCGAGCAATCCCTGGTACAATTTACCGGCCAATTCATCATGCATACGGTCGAGCGCATAGTAGTCCTTGAGCGACCGTGCCACCTTGACGGCATACACCACACCCTTACTCCCGGCCAGGTCAAGGAGCTTCTGCACTTTGCTCTCCTCATCCGTCAGAGCACCGATATGCTTAGCATCGAGGATGAGAGCTGTATCATCATCCGTTGTGCTCTGCGTGTGTGTCGGGGTCACCTTAGACAAGATTTCACTGTACCGCTCTCCTGCTTTTTCACGCCATGATTCCCGAGTGACCGGCACCTCGACTACCAGCTCTCCCACGGTCGGCTTTTCGGTAATCTTTTCTCCTCCTCCCATTTCAGGTATCATCCCCTGGTTTTCCTCCGGTATTGTCGGCATATGGATTTCACTTACGAATTAGGTCCTTTCGTTCCTTCTACCATTTCTTCCTTAAACTGTTCTGCTACCTCTCGCACAAAAACAGTATACCCTGGAATTTTCGTTTCAAAAAAAGCCTCGATTTCTTCTTGTTTGGCCTCTTTGTCGAGAAGCGCTTCATACTCCTGTATCCCATCATCCCCAATTTTTTCCATTGTGGCAAGAAACACCCGTTTGAGCAGGGCTTCTCCCATTTTTTCCAACAATTCATCCCGTTTATCATCAGGAATCTGTTCCAAATGAAACGTCCGAATCAACTCTTCCCGCAGCTCCGTGAGATCAAGTGCCATAGCATTATATATTATGCATTTATCCTAAAAAGTCGAGTAACCAGTATTCGCTCATTATGTGTCGCTGCTGCCAGAGCCGCCATGCGCTCCATATACTGAGCCACTGTTTCTCTGTAGAAAGGTTGTCCAAGCTCCCCAAACACCTTCGGGTGAGAAGCAACACTGACCAGATGTACCAACCGCTCTACCTGACTTGATTTGAAAGGAAAAGGACTCCTATCATATTCAAACGGATTAATCCTTCCTGTTTTCATATCATGATACGCCTCAAGCACCCGTTCCATATTGGCTGGTCCCTGACTGAGCGGATTGAAACCGCCCTCAATCTGCTCGATATAGGGCAGCTTCGTCATGTCCTGCGGCAAAGAAAAAATAGCCGTTCTCATCCCGCCTAGGGTGTGAGCGTAGGATTTTTGTAGCTCCGGATGCTCTGCCATATACGCCGCTAGTCGGGCAGGGTCAGAAAAGCCCTGCTCTCCCAGTACTGTCTCCACGTTCGGCATCATACTGCGCACGGGTGGTGCCGTATCAAACGAAACCGTTTGTGCCGGCATCCGAGCCCGATCTTCCGCAATGGCAGCCTCTACTGCCGCCGTTGTATCTGACGGTGTCCCATCAACTCCTGTATCTTTCACACTGTCAGCCACAGCCTGATTCAGAGAATCTTGTGACAGCGCGTCCCCAGCTGAGCCATCAGCCACACTATCAGCTATTTCAGCGGCACCACGAGCCACCTTGGCCACCGATTCACCCGACAGTGCCATTTCAATTTCTTTTGGGGTCAACAATTTCTCAAAGGCAATCGTTGTCCCAGGCCGGATCTTATCCAAATTACCATTGGCATCCAGGCCAGCGGCCACTCGGTCTTCCGGAGACATGTCATCGACCTTATCCTGCAGTGCCTTGAGAAGGTTGGCCACCACTCGTGGCCGGTCCGCTGCTGCCACATCACTCGGTAGCCGCCTCTCAAGTGCCCCCCAGAGTCCTCGTTTTCCATCAGCTTCAGTCACTTCATAAGTAGAGAGTAAGGCATTTGTCGGAGCATGTGGAGAAGAGGGCAGCGCCTCAGTACCAGCTGGAACTGTAACACCTTGTGCAGGAGCGGAAGCAACAGCGTGTGGCGCTGATGCGGCGACTTCAGGAGCGCTGGCAGCTTCCGCAAGACCAGGGGCCCGGAGCGGACGAGTAAGGTTCTCGGTTGATACATCTGGTGAAGCTGGGAAAAACTCTTTCCATGTTTCCCAAGCATATGGCAAACCAAAAGACCCACCAAAGGCACCGCCCCAGGCCAAGACCCGTCTTCGAACATCTTTTCCTTTTTGATCCTGGAAGCGATTGTTGAGCCTTGCTACATCTGTTTGGAGAAACTGCTTCAGTCCCTCCAGTCTTTCCTCAACATTCGTGTAATCTTCCTCCACGCGCTCCAAGACACCTTTTATATCCTCCTCTACCATATCTGACTCGCTCTTTTCTTCCCTCGTTTTCAGAAAGGCATCGAGTCCCACTCCCAAACCGGCTGTTGTTACCACTTTTCTTACGAAAGCAAGTCCTGTCGCCGCAGCTCCCACTGCCGCTCCACCAGTCACAGCTGCTCCAATCGCCGCGCCACCGCACGCTGCTGCAATAAAAAACTTCTGTCTACGCTCAAGCTTGTTATACCAACGCCCCATTTTTTCCACTCCCTTTAAGATCTCAACAACCTTCGATTTCTCGAATTGTGACGCAACATCCTCCAGTTTTACTTCATCACGAGTGCTTATCAGCTTGATTCGTTCATCATACTGATAGTACCGGAGCATGCCCGCCATACGCTCCCGTCGCTCAAGGCCTGCCAACGGTTCATCTTTCAAAGCAGCCAATTGTGCTTCCTGTAAGTTCGTCAGCGCTCTCTCATACCTGAGACGAGCCTCTTCCGTCTCTCTATCATTCGGAACATCACTCAAAAAGCGCCCAATCACCTTTCGAATCTTCTGCCAATTTGAATTCTGTTTGTAGTCTATAGTGACAAACTCAAGCCGCGCCTCAGATACCATAAGCTCCAGTCGTTCTATTTCAGACATAGCTTCGCCTGCCTCGGGAGTATCGACTACTTCCGGCAGGTCAGTGTTCTTGACTACTTCACCAAACCAGCCCTCAGCTTCTGCAATATTCAAAATATAAAGTTCATCAAAGTCGTCATGGATAATCTCTCCTCCTGCATCGTACAGTGCATATCGGCCTACTGCTACCAGTTCCACCGTCACCGCCCCTCCCGTACCAACAAAGGTCAGCCGATCACCTACTCGCATCTTCAAAAATGAGTCTCGTTTCGCATCCCGTTCCTGTTCCGCTGTCAGTGGCGGCACTGCCTCTTCATCCAAAGCAGGTACAGGTTCCGAATTTTCAACAAGCTGCCAATGTTCCTGTTCAGCCATCCGCAGCAGGTACCGTTCATCATAGGGAGCACCCAAAGGTACACCGTCGCCATCCAATACTCGGTACGAATCATCAGTCAACCGCTCTACCGCTCTCCTCTCTCCATGTTCATTTACGTACGATAACTTATCGCCCGCATTCAATTCAAAAAAACCGTACATACCCTGTCCTTTTGTATTCTCTCGAGAAGCATCAACTTGATCAAGAAGCTCCCACGATTCTTCGTCGGCAATAGTCCGCAAAGCAGCCGCATCAATAGTAGTCGGAAGAGGTGTCCCACTCTCACCAAAAAGTCTGTACATTCCGTCCGCCTTCCGCTCTACGGTTATAACTCCCATGTGTCCTGTAGAATCCTGAAAAGCAAGGTGCTCTCCCGCACCCAAAGAAAGAAACGCATAGCGACCCTTCTTTTCAAAAGTATGCTCTGGTGCTGGTAATTCGTTGAGAGGTACTCTATCATTCAACGTCGGAATAAAAATATAATCTCCATTCCCCAAACGTCTTACAATAATCGTCGACGCATCGCGTCCCGAATCATCCATCTTGCGAAGAAATTTCTCTGCCTTTCTTACATATTTTACAGAATTACCGCCTGGCATGCTACTTTGCAAAGTAAATTCACCACCGTCCGCTACCAAAGCCAAAAGTCGCTCCTTGGTCCACGCTGTCTGTTCCTTACTCTCCTGTGCCGCTGCTTCATCAAGCTCAGCTGGAACAGTCGGTGCATCTTCGGATGGCACGTCCATTGCTCCCTCCTGTTCTGGCAACACTGACTGCCAATGCTCCCGTAATGCCAATTCTCTTATAAATTCCTCTGCACTACCGTGATCCCAACCGAGATATGGCTCACCTTGTTCATTAAGAAAATAATACGCGTCACCCTTCCGTATCAATCTCATATCTTTACTCACCCCGGAATTTCCAGAAAATCGATAGATTTTCCCTTCTTCTGCGAGAAACGGCGTGGGTTCTTGTTCTACGGAAGCAGTTGGAGAGGTAGCGTCCGGCACGACTTCGGTGAGCACTGGTGGAGCAGGAGGAAAAACAACAGCCTCCGGAGCTGCGGCGACAGGCGTTACATCAGCAGATGCTGTTTGTGAAGAAGAGTCGGCTGCTTTGGTAGCGGGTACTTGAGCTGCTACAGGCTTCGCACCCCTCGCTTTTTTAGCTTTTAATGTGTTCCTTCCTCGTCTTCTTTCCATCACATTTGCTCCACTAACTGGCGATGCAGCGCTTTCTAATACCGGAGCGGCAGACTCAGAAACGACAGGCGATACCGTTTTGGCTGGTACTTCAACACGTAGTACTGGCAATTCTACACGCCCATGAAGAGCCGCGCTCTCGATTGCAGGTGTAGGTACAGACACAACTTCTACAACCCGGTCAGGAGCGCTTGTGACTTCAGGAGAAACAGCTAACGTTTCACTCAAACGAGCAAGGGCATCATCAACTCGAGACTCCGCGTCAAATTCTCCTAACAACCGATCTAATTCGCTTTTTGGTGCTTCACCCATATCTGGTTTTTTTTCAAAAGCTGATGTCATATTATTCACCCTGATGATTCAAAAAATCCTGATGCAAATCATCAAAAAATGCAAAGAGTATCATTTCTGCCTCAGCTTGCGTGACAGCGCGTTTGGTGGTCATATCGGTCAAGAGTCGCTCGCGGAGCTTGGGAAAAAGGCGCTCATCGCTCTCCCAGATATCAAGCACCTCATCCAAGGTACGGCGTTGCTTGGAAGCATCCATGATGTCACAAAAACGCTGCCATTCACCCTTCATCAAGTCCCAGTAGGTATCCAAAATTCGTTCCCCATCGGGTCGTTGCAAAAAATCCTCAAGCGCCTGGCGCGGATTCACTTCGGCTGTGTTCTCTTCCCGAGGAGTCGCATCATCTGGCTCTTTGGCCTCCCGCTTCGTTACACGTGCACCTCTCCCGGTCGGAGCTGGCGGCAATCCTCCTTCTTCAAATACCCGATCACTCCGAGGAATCCTTCTTGCAGTCCTCACTCTCTCTCCTTTTTTCTCATCAGCTGCAACAAAATCAGACTGAGCTGCGCCAGCACTACCTTTCGTGCCATTTTTCTTCGCTCTTCTCACCACTGGGGCTACTTTCCATTCCTTCTCTTCCAGTAATTTCCGAGCAGCACCAAGCGCTGCCACAACTTCATTTTTCAAACGTACTATCTCATCTGCAAGAATGTGAAGTTGAGCCACTCGCCCTTCTTTCTCTTTTACATGAATTGCTTTCATTGCACCACCAGACGACGCTATTTCCTCGTCAGCTGCATCATCCTCTTCAGAAATCGTGCTCACTTCCCGGATCGTCGCTTCCACATTTCCCTTGAGTTCCACAAGAACCGGTTGCAGAGCTGGAAGACCCCCCGTATCCACAATCTCCTGTGCTTCAGTTATAGTCTCCTCTATCACTTCGACATCTTCCGCTATTTTATCGGTAATGCGCTCTATGGTTTCATCGGCCTGCTGTGATTGTTCCAATAAATCTACCTGAATTCCCGCTTCAGGGGCAGCAACTTCTTCTGGCAATGGCGCTGCCTCACTCTCCGGAGTAGTGGCTGGGACAAAAGTAAACCCCCCCGATTCTAATTCTTCCTGTAAATTTTGTTGTACTTTGGGATCATCAAAATCCATCATGACCGTCTCCTCAGGATACCTCGTAACCGTGCCGCTCCCTCTATCAATTCGCATTTTTTTTCCAGCTGGATTTTCCCAGTGTCCACGACGAAACAGATCTTCAGGATTGACTCTTGTTCTTTCTATTGTGGCATCATTGGCAGCCACCTTTTCAGGATTAATAGCCACTTCAAATTTACGCACAATACTATCTACCAAACTCATACAAAAAATATTTTTCTTTTACATCGTCCTTTGCTATAATTCTACCATAGACACGCAAAATAACAATGAATTTGTCATTGTACGCTCCGTGTTCATCGTCAACTCATGACATAAAAACTCCGCACCAAAAAACTCGTGCGAAAAAACAAATATGCTAAAACAAAAAAACCTGTCGTGGCTCATACACGGAGCCCTGGTCGCCATCATACTCTTGGCGTTCGTTGTTCGTTTCTCCAATATAGAAACCATCCCGGTCGGACTCTATCCCGATGAAGCAGCCAATGGCGTCGACGCACTCCACGCCCTCGAAACCAGCCAGTATGAGCTCTTCTATCCGGCTAATTTTGGCCGTGAAGGACTCTTCATCAACATCCAGGCTTTTTTCATCTCTCTTTTTGGCAACACCATCACCGGATTAAAACTGGCCTCTATTCTCTTTGGCACGTTTTCGGTCCTTGGTATGTTCCTTTTAGGAAAAGAACTCTTACATCGTAAGGGAGCCGGTATACTCGCAGCCTTCATGCTCGCCACGTCGTACTGGGCCATCAATTTTTCCCGCATCGGCTTCCGTGCCATCATGACCACCTTTCTC
>CAZHDL010000043.1:6609-9618 GCA_964531045.1 uncultured Bdellovibrionales bacterium
CTCCTGACGTTTTCCTTTTACTTTTTTTTTAGAGGCCTGCGTACCCAGAAATTCCGTGACTTTCTCTGTTCCGGACTTATTTTTGGTCTTGGCCTCCATACCTACATCGCCTTCCGAGTGGCCCCACTCATCTTGGTACTCCTCCTCCCCGTACTCATGCTCTCCTATGAAAAGTTCCTACGACGCTTCTACAAACATGGACTTGTTTTCATAGCTGGAGCTTTTATCGCGGCTGCACCCATGCTCTATCACTTTTTTATCGCGCACCCGGAAGACTTTGCTTCGCGCTCTTCTCATATCTCCGTTTTTGAACCTGCCGTCAATCACGGCGACTTCTTTGGCACCCTGGGAAAAACCTTTTCTTTATCTCTCATCAAATACAACTTCTGGGGAGATCAAAATTGGCGCCACAATTACCCTCCCTATCCTCTTCTCGATCCTTTTGTTGGTACCTTTTTTCTGGCTGGCTTCCTCTTTGTCATTTGGCAAACGGTCACACTCCTTGGCAAGCGTATTCGCGAAGGCGATCGCGATACTCGTCTCGTTACCTATGTCTTCCTCCTTGGTTCCTTCTTTGTCATGCTCATGCCGGAATTTCTAACCGACGAAGGACTCCCGCATGCCCTGCGCGCCATCGGTACGCAGATGCCCGTGTTTCTCATGGCAGCCCTTGCCGCCTTGTGGATCTGGAACAAGGCTGTCCGTTCACAATCAGGCACTCGTCTTGCTTTTTTCCTGATTCTTTTCCTGTCTCTCGGACTAAGTGCTACCTACAATCTCACCAAATACTTTGTTTTTTTTCCCAATAACATCCATTCGTCCGAATCATTCAATGAAGACTATCGGAACATGGCACGGTACCTCCTCTCGCTACCCGATACCACTCGCAAGTACGTGCTCATTGATGAAAAAGGGCGCAATGACATGTTGCATCTCCCCGTTCATGCCCACCCGGTATACTTTCTCACCGCTGGCAACGTAGACAACCTGGAAATCGTACAAGAAGAAACTACTATCCGCCGCGGCTCAGTTTTTCTCATGCTCCATTACAATGATACCCTCGCCAAAAGACTTCTGGAACTCTACCCAGGATCAGTCACCGAGCGCATCGATATGACTCCAAAACGAGCGGGGGGAGCCTTCACTGTCATTATCATACCGGAAACCAGTTCTACGCAGCCTTAAGCCTCTAAATTCTTGGTATCTCTATGGAGTTCATCAAAAAACACGCTGTCATTATTGTCACGGTCATCCTCGCTGTTCATTTTACTCTTTCCCTCCTGGTATCGACACAAGAGTCGATGACGTTTGATGAAAAAGCCCACATCCCGGCAGCGTACAGCTCTGTCCGCTATGGTGATATGCGCTTAAACCCCGAGCATCCACCCCTCATCAAAGATTTCTCCGGTCTCTTTCTTCTTCCGCTCGGCCTTGATTTCCCTCTGGAAGCCAAAGAATGGCAGGAGGGCTTTAACGAACAATGGATTGTCGGAGACCTCTTTATCAATTGCCTCCGTCCAGAAATCGCCTGTAATGATGCTGATACCATTCTCTTCTTTGCCCGTCTCCCCATTATCATCTTGTCCGTTGTGCTCGGGATTACCCTCTTTCTCTGGACGAAAAAACTGGCCGGGGCACTTGGTGGAGTGATCGCTACCACTCTCTATGCCTTTGATCCGAACATCATCGCACACAGCCACTACGTCACCACTGATATCGGCAGTGCCCTTTTCATTTTTTTGGCTTTTTATTTCTTTATTGAATTCCTGAAGAGTCCCAACCGTCGTACCATTCTCTTTGCCGGCCTCTTCTTGGGTCTCGCCGAGCTCACCAAGTTTTCAGCTGTTCTGCTCTTTCCTTTCTTTGGTCTATTCGCTCTTTTTTCCGCTCTGACTCGCGCTCCCAAAAGACATGAGGGACAAACAAACTCACACTTTGTGCTCGCCAATGTATTTCAAGCCATTCTCAATTTCAGCGGCATTGTGGCTGTCGCCTTTGTAGTCATCTGGATAGGGTATGCCGTAAATACTCTGGGGATGCCAGCCCAAAAAGTGGTTGAGCATGCCGATCTCTTTCTCTCGCAGCCCAATACTCCCGCACGCATTGCCCATGACCTCATCGTATCCATGGCTCACTCGCCGATACTCCTCCCATATGCGGAGTACTTCGTTGGCATTGCCAAGGTATTCTCTCGCGTCGCTGCGGGCAACGTTCACTACTTCCTTGGGACTGTTTCCGTGGATGCCTCTCCCTGGTACTTCCCCGTCGTCTTTATTCTCAAGAGCACGCTACCCTTCCTCCTTCTCATTCTTACCACTACGCTCTATGGACTTTTCCGTATCGCTCGTGCCACCACACAACGAACCGGTGGACTCTTTTCTCTCCTTGCCCGTTCCTTTCAGAGTAACAGCACCGAATACTTGGCTGTTTCCTTCATTTTCTTCTATGCCTACGTCAGCATTACCGGCAATCTCACTATCGGATTTCGTCACCTCTTTCCTATCCTCCCCTTTCTCTATCTCCTTGTCGGGAAAACACTGGCCGATATCTACAAACGCCATGAGGAAGAGCCTATCACCCATCAATTACTCGGCATTGCTTTAAGTATCGTCCTTTTTCTCGTCATAGCTATTCCCTTTCTCTCCTACCCCAGCTATCTCTCCTACTTCAACGCCATGACCGGAGGACATACCAATGGATACCGTTACGTCACAGATTCCAACTACGACTGGGGTCAGGACCTCAAATATCTCAAGAAATGGATAGATCGCTACAATGCCTGTGTCACTGGAGACTGGATAGCCGTAAACAAGGGGGCGGGCTGTAAAAACGAGCTCCCCGTCATGCCCACAGGAGAGCCTATCAGCAAAATCCGTGTTGATTATTTCGGTGGGAGCAACCCCGCCACCTATCTGGGTGACGCCTACATTCCCTGGTGGGAAAGTCGTGAGCCGGAAGCGGGCTGGTACGCCATCTCCTCCTTCTTCTACCAGGAAAGTCTCTATAAAA
>CAZHDL010000044.1:0-8078 GCA_964531045.1 uncultured Bdellovibrionales bacterium
TGGACACTTCTACCTCTCTAGGGGGTACAAGGACGGCCCTTACGCTTTTTAGAGTAATAAAACCCTTTGACTAAGGGAAAAAACCATGATACGGTGAGATTGATAAAATTTTTATATATCTATGCAGAAAAAACTCCTTATTTCAGTGGTACTAGCGTTGGTCCTTATTGGAGGAGCGGTTTTTGTGTGGCAGAAGAAGACAGACCAGGAAGTGTCTCAGAGTGAACCGAAAGAAGAGGTGAGGATTATTGAAAATACCGATACGAATGATGTGGACATTTCTGACTGGAAAACTTATCACAATGATGAGTATGGTTTTGAAATAAAGTATCCAAGTGAGTGGGGAATACCAGAGTCTTTTCATCTTATTGGAGGGATACCAACAATGAGCTTCCATCCAACTGGCTATTCTGAAGGTTGCTGTGTTGGAGTAAGAATCGAAGTGCAGAAAGCAGAAATGTCAGAAGTCTATAAGCGGCTTTTAGGTGATTATCCAAAAGAAGATGTTTTATTAGATGAAACAAATATTTTTAATGGTCAGGAAGTAAAAGAGTTACTTTTTCTTACACATTATGGTGATAAAAATGAAAGAGTCACTGCAATGCCCTTATCAGATAAATCAACAATGATTGTGTTTCGTCGAGGGGATAAGGATAGCTGGGCTGAGGCTATTATTTATAGTTTCAAAATTACGTCTAGATGAGTAGTTTGGTGATCTAGATTCCATGTTACAAAAATGTAAAGCCCCTATATTTTTGTGGTATGAAAACATATCACTTACGTGGCTTTTTTAACAATTTGTTTGATAGGAGTGAGAAAATGAGGTTCAATCTAGTTCTTTCCTGCCTGCTTTTGCTTCTGTTTTCTGTCGATGCATACGGACAAGCTTGGAAAGTTGCTATTCCTGCTGCAACTGGCATTTCCCAAGGACACTTTGTCTATCCGTCCCCAGCGGTGCCGGGGCACACACATTTCGGAGCCGATATCCACGTTGGTCAATCGCTGTGTGGGGCATCAATATATCCCTTGGCTCAAGGGGAGGTCATGAAAGTTACGGCTGGTTATTCTGGCGGGCTCGGCAATGCCATCATGATTCGTTATTCAAAGTTGGGACGAAACAATGGGGATCTTTACACAATTTATCTTCACATGGAGAGCGCACCAAACGTAAACGGCCGTGTGTTATCCGTGGGAGATACTGTGTATTCAGGGATATCTGTTGGAAAAGTGGGCGCAACTGGTTTTGCGAATGGAACGTGCCATACCCACCTTGAAGTCCGCAACTTCTATTACCCCGGTGCTGCTGGAGGTGGTTGGTACCATCCAAATTCGACAAGGTGTAGCGACGGAGCACTCAATATCTATGCTTGCGGAGACCAGCGTGGTGCATCGTGGGCACTAAACGATTGGGAGAATCCCGCAACATTTCAGGTGCCTTGCAACCCATCGAAAGAGCGTTGCAATATCCGCAAAGGTGGTGCCATCGGCTGGTACCCACCTGTCGACGACTGCCAGCAAGCCACTCAGTGGTTCCAGTTGATCTACGACAACCAGAACCAGGTATCAAGAATCGTGCCGACAACCAAGGCTTCCTGTCCTCTGGCTTGTTTCGCAAACTGACTACAAAGGAGTCAAATCGTGAAAATACCATTACGGATGGCTATAACCATCCTCTTCGGCGCACTCCTCAGTTGTGGTGGAGGACATGATGAGTCGGAAACGACGAAAGGAACGACGGGCAATCAAGCGAAAGCCTTGGCTGTTGAAGGCTGTGACGAAGTACTGACCATCGGCGTTGGTCCCGGTACTGAAATTGTTCCCGATACGCCTCCCACTCCCGAACCTCCCGACTTCGTCACCAAGCGTGTCTGGCTCACTACTCCATGGGGGACAGAGGTCTACAAGTTTGGCCTCGGCGAGAACTTCAATACCAAAGCACAGTCGAGAAATGATGGGGACGGACCGTGCATTTCGACAGATCTGGTACAGACCATCACTGGACACTTCTACCTCTCTAGGGGGTACAAGGAAGACGTGCACAGCGGTGACGGAGCTTGGCGTCGGATCGACAGTACAACGACGCAGTGTTCGAATCTGCTTCCGGGCGATTCGCATACCGAGACCAAGAACACGGTGATCAGCCAGTGGATTACCGCACCAGGCATCTACAACATCGTCTACTGTATTGACCATCCACTCGACGATCACAACAACGGTGGCGACCACCTGGAAAAGCACGAGAGCAACAATTGCTCGACCGAAGCCGTGTTCGAGGTGACGGGGAATCAAGTCGAAAACGTCCCCGATACTGACCTCACCGTTTCAGTTGTTCGAGTCAAGAGTGGTGCGGTCGTATTGCCGGCTGGGGGCGTGACGAGTCTTCAGATGGCCATCCGCAATGTTGGGACGGTTTCGGCGACCGCCACTATTCGGAGCAACTACAGCTTTTGTGGTCCTTTGCCGTCCATCTTCTGCACTCAGGTGGCCGACGATGAGAGTATCGCATCAGAGTTGACGCCGGGCCGTGACCAGTGGGAGGAGACGCAGGTTCCCATCGGGGTGCCGAGTGTTCCGGGCAACTATCTTCTGAAAGGTTGTGCAGACTACCTGGGCACCCAAACGGAGACGGATGAGACCAACAACTGTCTCTCCATGGTGGTGCAGGTGGTGATTCCAAGTCCGAATTTTGTCGTTTCGGCTCTTGGACTGCGTGAGGGTACGAGAATCAGGTCCGGCACGCGGGTACATCCATGGTGCACGGTCACGAACATCGGTGGACCATCGCCATCAGCTATCCGATTGGCCTACTTCATCAATGCCGACGTGTATCGAGACAACGACACGGTGGAGGCATACGAGCTTTGTGCCGGCTGTTCCAAGACCGAAGACGTTCAGAACGACAATATCAAGCTCGGCGACAAGGGAACCCGCACCTATCGCTGCTGTGTCGACTACCAGGGGGCGGTCAGTGAGTCGAATGAGGGCGACAACTGTGCCACGATGTCCCTCGTGGTATATTGATCCAGGCGCCATGCCTGTGTGAGAATCCACACAGGCTTTTTCTTTTCCTGATAGCAGATTTGTGGTACTATTTTCATAGAGACGAAACAGTAATTCGCCATTTTTTGTTGTATGGATAGAAAGTCAAAGCTCATATTTTTGATTTTTTTGATACTTTCAGCGTTTGTTGGAGTGACTCTTTTTTCAAAGTTTTATATTTTAAGAGACTATACCCTAAAGGGAGAGGTTTCCTGTAATCCGGAGTTCGAGATCTGTTTTGAGCGACCATGTTTAGAGGAGTGTGACGAGGAGTCTACGGCTACTTTTTATAAAATTCAAAGTGTTCATGCGAGTGATTTGATTCTATGTGATCCTCATATCCAAGAGTGTCCTGAAGTGAATTGTGAAGCTATTGATTCCTGTGTGGAGGAACTTTGTACTGCAGAGAATGTTCCAGAGGGAGAGACGTGTAGTTCTCCTGATAATTTTATGAAGGAAACATCTGAAGATGAAGAAGAACTGCCCCTTACGGAGGAGAATTCTGATAATATGGGAGAATAAACGTCGCTATGAGGGTACTATTTATTTCTGAGGAATTAGGGGCCGCTGAGTTGGCACTGAAACTTAAAAATGAAGGCAATGAAGTAAAGTTATTTATTCAACTTGTTGAATTAAGAGACGCTTTCGATGGTCTTATCGAGAAAACAACTGATTGGAAGGCTGAATTATTATGGGTTGGCAAGGAGGGTTTGATTATTTTTGATGATGTTGGTTACGGAGAAGAGCAGGATCGTTTACGAAAAGAAGGGTACAGAGTCGTTGGTGGGAGTGCGGTTGGAGATAGGATAGAAGAGGATCGAGAATTTGGGCAATCAGTACTTCGCCAATGTGGTATCAAGACTTTACCATGCCACAATTTTGAAACAGCAAATGAAGCCATTGCTTTTGTGCGGGAAAATATTCATGACTTATGGGTGGTAAAAAAGAATGGTGGTCATATTAGTCACTATTGCTACGTTCCTGATAGTAAAAGCGAAAATCGAGATACTCTCGGGCTCCTGGAGCGCTATGCGGACCTCGGTTTCAAGAATATTAATTTACAGAAGAAGACTCAGGGCGTTGAGATTGGAATCGGGAGATACTTTAATGGAAAGGATTGGATTGGTCCAATTGAAATAAATATTGAACATAAAGGCTTGTTTCCTGGTGATATTGGACCAAAGACTCCTGAGATGGGCACGCTTATTTGGTACGAGCAGAATGAGAAGTCCAGGCTCTTTACTGAAACTCTGGGAAAATTGAAGGAATACCTGGTGAGTATAGATTTTAGAGGGGATATAGACTTGAGTTGCTTTGTTTCTGAACAGGAGATTTGGCCGCTGGAATTTACTGCACGTTTTGGAAATCCGGCAACGGCTCTACAAATTGAATTACATAATTCACCATGGACGGAATTTCTTTCTGCACTTGCTGATGGCTTGCCCTACGAGTTGGATTGTAAACCGGGTATTGGAATTGTAGTAACACTTGCTGTTCCTCCCTTCCCTTACTATTTTACTCAGCCATCCTCAGAGAGCTCAGCGGGCTTCCCGGTTGTCTTTTCTAATGGTCTCAATGACGAAGAAATGTCGCATTACTATTTGGAAGAAATAAAGCGAGTGGATGAGCATGGCTATACTGTGGCAGGTGAGCGTGGATGCGTGATGCACGTCGGCGCTGTAGGTGATACAGTGCAACAGGCACGGGAGCGAGTATACGAACGTATCAGTAAGGTCCATGTCCCTAAAATGTTCTATCGCGAAGATATAGGTGTTGATTTTGAAAAAAGAGGCAGGGATTTGCTAAAAAAATGGGATTGGATTTAAGGCAACAATAACTCTATGTTCGAAAACTGGTTACTCGTTGCATTTATTGCACCAATGCTTTGGTCGTTAGTCAATTTGATAGACGTGTACTTTGTGAATGACGTGTATCGGGACGAGTATGACGGCACTATTATTTCCGGTCTTTTTCCGTTACTCCCTTGGACGCTCGTTTTGTTTGGAGTAGTATCATTTGATTTTCCGAATGCTCAATGGATGTGGTTCATTTTAGGTGGCTGCCTCTTTTTATTTGCAAACTTCTTTTATTTTAAGAGTCTCTTTCAAAATAATGATGCGGCACTCGTACAAATTTTTTGGAATCTCACTGTACCCTTTACCTTGGTGCTTTCTTGGGTCCTTTTTCGGGAAAGTCTTCATGTCAAAGAATATATCGGCATTGCTATTGTTCTATTTGGAGTTATTTATCTTTCATTCCAGGAAAAGGAGGGAGAATGGAAGATCAAGGATGTTTTAAAGAATATTATCCCTGCCTCTCTTCTTTTATCTGCAAGCCTTGTTTGTGCGGATTATGCCTATAGAGTTTCCGATACTCGATTTTTTGATGGTTACCTTGTCTTTGCTCTTGGCATGGTCTTGGGTGCTCTTGTGATAAATTTATTTGATAAAACAAGTTTAAAGAATCGTTTTTCTCAAATTACTGTTCTTACAAAAAAATATTTCTTTATATTCTTTTTGGCAGAGCTCCTTGCTCTGATCGGTACGATAACATCTCAACGCGCACTGGATCTTAGCTCTTCCGCTTCGTTTGTCGCCACGATTGAAAGTCTGAGTCCTGTTTTTGTCATGTTTTTTAGTTTGATGATTATTCTTCTGGGAAGGACGTTTATTCGTAGTTTTTCGGTAAATGAATCCTTGTATAATGCGCAGTTTAGTGCATTGGGGCATAAATTTTTTGCCATCGCAACTATTGCTCTTGGGATATTTCTCGTAAGTTAGAAATGTTTCTTGTGTTACAATGTGAATACGATATCGAAGAGAGTCATTAAAAAGAATCTATGTTTTGTACAGACATTCCAAGTCCAATTGCGCTGATTTTTTCTAGCTCGACACCGCAACTCCTTTACTATTCTCACTTTCCAGCCGTGTTTTCTGCTGTAATCGTGGGGCTTCTTATATATTCAAAAAATAAGACTCTTCAGGCGCAGCTGTTGCTGGCGTTGGTCTTTTTGTTTTCACTCTGGAATTTGATTGACCTGATAAATTGGACCAATGTTGATAGCCGTAGGATTATGTTGACGTGGTCGATTATGAATTTTGTCGCCATCCTCATTGCTGCGGTCACGCTGTACTTCTCGTATGTGTTTTTGGAAAAGAAGGACATTTCTTGGAAGGTAAAAATTATAGCAATGGTACTATTGTTGCCATATCTTGTTCTCCTTCCTACCACATATAACATTTCCACATTTGATCTTTCGCTTTGCGAAGCCGAGGATGGAGTGTTGGATATCTATTTTTATATTCTTCAAGCAACTTTTCTGTTGTGGACTTTCGTATATCTTGTGCATCGGTATATTAAAACTGCCAGTACTAAGAAATTGGAAGTTCTTTACTTGTCATTAGGCGTTCTTTCTTTCCTTGCTCTCTTTTTTGGAGGAACCTTTGTCGCATCAATTACTGATACTTGGGAGTATGAGCAGTACGGACTTTTTGGGATGGTATTGTTTCTTGGATTGCTCACGGTACTTATCGTTCGGTATCAGGCTTTTAATGTTCGCTTGATTGGAGCTCAGGCTCTTGTGATCGGTCTCATACTGCTCATTGGTTCGCAATTCTTTTTTCTCAAGGATACCGCCAGCCTTGTACTTGTTTCCGTTACGCTTCTTCTAGCGATGGGATTTGGATACATGCTCATTCGTTCAGTAGAAGAAGAAATAAAGCGCAAAGAAGAGCTTCAGACATTGACGCAGGAGCTAGCTGAAGCCAATCAGGAGTTGAAGCGGTTGGATGCGGCCAAGAGCGAGTTTATCTCTATTGCTTCGCATCAGTTGCGAACCCCAATTACTGCTATCAGAGGATACGTTTCTCTGGTGCTCGAAGGTTCGTATGGCAAAGTGACGCTGACGCTCCAGGATGTTTTGAACAAGGTGTATGTCGTCAATAACCGTATGGGGCAGCTGGTGGAAGACTTGCTCAGTATTTCTCGTATTGAGTCTGGTCGGGTACAGTACAACTTTACTGAAACGCAACTGGAGCCAATAGTCGCTGATGTCGTGGATATGTTTTCCATCATTGCCAAAGAGAAGGGACTTTCGCTCAAGATTCATCTTCCCAAGAAGACGCTGCCGAAATTATTGATTGATGCCAACAAGATTCGCGAGGTTGTTTCGAATCTGATTGATAATGCTATCAAATACACCAAGGAAGGAAGTGTTTCGGTGAGCGTGGAAGGGAGAGAAGGTTTTGTTTCTGTCAGTGTCCAGGATACGGGTATTGGTGTCGATCCGGAAGATAGCAAGCGGTTGTTTGAGAAATTCACACGGAGTTCCGAAACGATGAAGCTGGATGTTTCCGGTACGGGCCTTGGTCTCTATGTCGGAAAAAACTTCGTCAATGCACACGGAGGAGTGCTGTCTGTGCAGTCAGAGGGTAAGGGTAAGGGTTCTTGTTTCCGAATGGAGCTTCCGGTGCGTTCCAAAAATGCATAGATTGATTCCAGCGTGCTTTTCTGATATCGTAAATGTGATCCAATAATACCTTTGTTTATGTCCAAGATTCTCCTGGTGGAAGACGATCCTTTTATCGCCGAAATCTATAAGAAAAAATTGGAATCATCCGGTTTTGAGCTGATAAACGTCACTTCCGGTAAGGCTGTTTTGAAAGAAGTGAAAGAGCAACAGTTCGATCTTATCCTGCTTGATCTCGTATTGCCGGAAATGAGCGGAACAGAAGTGCTGAGTGAGCTGCGCCATAACAAGGAATATGACCAGAATTTGAAAATAGTGGTGTTCAGCAATTTGAGCAGCAGCGAGGATCGGGAACAGGTACTCAAACTTGGAGCCAATGGCTTTATCTCAAAGACGGAGTTCTCTCCATCTGAAGTGGTGGCTGAAATTGAGCGCTTCCTCCGTCAGTTCAAGGAACAGGACAAAAATTTGGCAGCGGAATCCGTAGCACCAGAAGAAAAGGTGAGCTTGGGCAAAAAAATTCTCCTCATCGAAGACGACAAAATTGATCAAATTGCTTTCAAGCGCTTTA
>CAZHDL010000044.1:8088-9474 GCA_964531045.1 uncultured Bdellovibrionales bacterium
GAGGCGGTCTTTGTCGAGATGTTCAGTAAGCGTCTTCGTAATGAGGGATACGAAGTGACGGCGGAGCGTGATGGTGCCAAAGGTCTTGAGGCGGCGCTTGCCGGGAATTTTGACCTCATTATTACGGATGTTATGATGCCCAATATGGATGGCCGGGAGTTTATTGCCAAGCTGAAAGAGGAGGAGCAGGGGAAAAATGTGCCTATTTTTTTGCTCTCAGCCTCAGTATCACTGGAAGATGAGAGTGTCAAAACGCTGACGGAAGCCGGTATTGTGACCAAAGCTTTTCTCAAGACCGAGATTACCCCAAGTGAACTGACCTACGCGGTGAATGACTATTTTCAGGGGAAGTAACGGAATTTTTAAGAATGAATGGTATGAAACGAACATTGATCAGTGAGGCAGTAGAGTCTGTCGGAAAGGAAGTGATGCTTTATGGTTGGATTAGCGTGCGCCGAGATCATGGAAAGCTCGTGTTCTTTGAGTTGCGTGATCGAAGTGGCCGCGTACAGCTGGTCGTTACGCCAGAAAAGTCTGAAGTGATTGAGTCTGCCAAGGACGTCCGGTCTGAATACGCGGTTACGGTGACTGGACTTGTGAAGGAGCGTCCAGCCAAGAAAGGACAAGTGACACCGGTAATCCCGACTGATCAAATCGAAATTGAGGTGACGGCATTGTCCACACTGAGTAAGCCACTCGAGGAATTACCCATTGATGTTTCGCAGCCGGAGATGAATCTGCAGCTCGAGACACTCCTCAATAATCGGACAGTGGCGCTTCGAAATCCGAAGGTACAGGCAATTTTTACTATATATAGCGCCCTCCTCGATGGGTATGCGGATTTCATGCGGAGCGAAGGCTTCATTGAAATTAAAACTCCAAAAATTCTTTCATCAGCGACAGAGGGTGGAGCAAACTTTTTCAAGATCAAGTATTTTGATCGTGACGCGTACCTGGCACAAAGTCCACAGTTTTATAAGCAAGCAGGGATGAGTGCATTTGAGCGTGTATTTGAGGTCGGCTCTGTTTTTCGAGCGGAACCAAGCTATACGACTCGTCATGTGACCGAGTTCACTGGTCTTGATGCTGAAATGGGATTTATCGAAAGCATGGAGGATGTGATGCAGATGCTTGAAAAGACGATGTACTCTGTACTTGAGCACATCGGTGCAACCTGTCAGTCATCACTCGCTCTCTATGATGCGACAATTCCAGAACGTGTAGCTATTCCTCGGATTCGACTTTCTGAGGCCTTTGAGATATTGAAGACGGAATATGGTAAGGAATTGGAAGAGGGTGATATTGATAGTGAGGGAGAACGCATGATTGGTGAGTATGTGAAGAAAAAGTATAACTCTGACTTTGTCTTTCTGACCCATTACCCGA
>CAZHDL010000045.1:0-9346 GCA_964531045.1 uncultured Bdellovibrionales bacterium
CAGTCACATACTCCGCCTTGCCGGGAAAAAAGCGATTGATAAGTGCCACTAATTCTTCTGAAGAAACACCACCCTGTTCTTCACGGGCGCTCCCATAAATATCCAAAATTCTTACCGTATCCGCTACATCAAAACTCTGGGCAAAATCCATGAGTAATGCCTTGGTGCGAGTAAAGGTATGGGGATGAAAAATAACGGTCAGTCTTTTTTCGGGATACAAATCACGAAACGCACGGAGCGTGACTCGAATCTCCTCCGGGTGGTGAGCATAGTCATCATAGAGCAGTGTTCCATAACGCTCACCAACATATTCAAAACGTCGTTCCGTTCCTGAAAATCGTCCCAAAGCACTCACCACTCGCTCGTTCATGATGCCAAGCGTTGCAAGAAGCGCCCACACCGCGGCGGCATTGAGAGCGTTGTGAATACCGGCCAGCTTGAGATGAATTTTTTCTGAGGATATCCCTTGATGCAAAAGAGTGAACGACTGTCGAAATATTTCTTTTTCAGCAATAAATCCCATCTTCTCAGGAGCGTAGTCTTGTACCAAAAAATCAGCTCCGGGAAGCGTTCCGTACGAGACCTTGCGACAGCGTGCCTGCTCCGCTACTTTGACCACGCTGGCAGAATCAGCACAGTATACGAGGACACCATGTGCCGGAATACGAGCCACGAAATCAGCAAATACCCGTTCGTACTGCTCCATGTCAGCAAAAAAATCAGGGTGATCAAAATCAATACTGGTCAGAATAACAGCGAATGGCTGGTATTTGGCAAGCTTATTCTGATACTCATCCGCCTCGATCACCAGATAGTCCCCTGATCCGGAAAGCGCGTTGCCTCCCCAACTCAAAATCCGACTCCCAACAATGGCCGATGGGTCCTTACCCAGATACTGAAGCGTGTCTGCCAAGAGGGCACTCGTTGTCGTCTTGCCATGCGTCCCACATACCGCGAGGGTCAGTTTCTCTTCCGTCAGAGCACCGAGCGCTTCCGGATAACTCTGCACCAAAACGGTACTGGAAAAGGCGGCTGCGAGCTCGCTATTCTTTTCCGGCGTATACGCCGTAGAATAAATAATGAGTGAGGCTTTTTTGGGTATATTCTTTGGATCAAAACCGGCACAAACAGGAATATCGAGACGCTTCAAAATTTCATCCGTAAAAAAAACTTCTTCCGTGTCCGAACCAGTCACGACGACCCCTTGCCGCACCAATACCTCAGCCAGAGCCGTCATGCCAGCCCCCTTGATACCAATCATGTGCACCTGCTTGTGGCGAAAGAGTGACTGACTCATAGTGTCATCCTAACGATTTTGAATGATGGTAAACAGACCATCAGCGATGGTGTCAGCTGCTTCCGGGTGGTAAAAGGCTTGTATTTTTTCCCCCATAGCCAAGCGCAACTCGGGGTTTCCCATAAGTTCCATGATTTTTTCAAACAGAATATGCTCGCCCAAGTTTGGCTCTTCCAAAACCACTGCGCCACCAATCTCAGCGATATCATAGGCATTCATGCGCTGCTCATCATTGGCTGCGTTTTTAAGAGGCACCAGGATAACGGCCTTTTTGGTCGCTGCCAACTCGGCGATTGATCCGGCACCGGCACGCGACAATACCACTGACGACAACGCCAGAACATCAGCCAAATCGGACACCGAAAAGAAATCCCGTATCACATAGCCGCTTTCTTCCGGTTTTATGCCGCTTTCTTCTACGGTATGCTTTATAATACCAAAATTTTCCGTGCCCGTTTGATGAATAACCTGCACTCCTGCCTGCAATAACTCAGGCAGAATCCGAAGCAATGCTTCATTGAGTATCATGGCTCCCTGACTACCCCCAAGAAGAGCCAGTGTCGGCCGATCCGGCGAAAGACGGAGTTTGGCAGCTGCCCGCAGCGGATCACCAGTCAATATCTCTTCCCGAACCGGATTACCCGTCAGCGCCGTCTTGCCCCGAGGAAAATACTGATGAGCGCTCGGATAGGCGATGGCAATTCGCGTAGCAAAACGAGATAGAAAACGATTGGCACGCCCCGCTACCGCATCAGAATCATGAATAACGATAGGGATCTGAAAAATCCAGGCAGCGATGACGACCGGCACGGAGGCAGATCCGCCTTTGGCAAAGACGACGTCCGGCATATAGACAAAAAGCTTCCAGAGAGACTGCAGAATACCAATCGGCACCTTGAAAGAATCCGTCACATTGAGGAGTGAAAAATAGCGACGCAACTTTCCCGTCAAAACATACTGTGCCGGAATATTCTCATCAGCCATGGACTGACTTTCAAACTGTCCTTTTGAACCGATAAACAAAAATTCGATACCTTCCGGAAAGCGCTTGCGGAGGGCTCGTGCTACAGCAATAAGCGGAAAAGTATGTCCGCCAGAAACACCTCCGGACAGCACGACTCGTGGAATAAAAGCCATAAAAATACTCATGTGTCGCCAAAAAATGAGCGACTATTTTACCCCTTCAGTGTAGAATGTTTGCTTATATTAAGCAAGATTCCGACCGCTGCTAACAACACGGCCAACGATGTGCCTCCATAACTGATAAAGGGAAGAGGGATACCGGTGAGTGGAATCAATCCGGTGATGGCAGAAATATTGATAAATGCCTGAAAGACTATCCAGGAGACGATACCGACGGCCAGGAGTCGCCCAAATTCGTCCGGGGCATACATGGCAATGCGCAGTCCACGCCACGCTACAAACAAAAAGAGCGAGACAATAATAATGGTGCCGATGAGCCCAAGCTCTTCCCCAAGAACCGCAAAAATAGAGTCCGTCACCGGCTCCGGCAAATAATTAAATTTCTGTCGACTTTGCCCTAATCCAGCACCAAAAAATCCACCGGAACCAATAGCGAGGAGTGCCTGTGTCATCTGGTATCCAAACCCCATCGGGTCATGATCCGGATTCATGAACACCAAAAACCGTTGCATGCGGTACGGCGCCATCTTGATAAGAATAAACAAAAAGAGCAATCCCCCACCGAAGAGAGAGAGAATATGAAGTAGGTTGGCTCCCGAAGCAAAAAAAATGGCCATCGAGATGAGAAAAATCAGCCCGAGCGTCCCTGTGTCAGGCTGCTTGATAATGAGAAATCCCACCACTGATAATAAGCCCAAAAATGGCACTAACCCCTCAAAAAAATCTGCTGTCTTCTTCTGGCCCTTATTAGCCAACCAGGCTGCCAGATAAAGAATAATAGCAAATTTCATCACTTCCGACGGCTGAAAAGAAATTGGCCCAAGCTCTACCCAGCGCGCTGCTCCGTATACTGTTGTTCCAAAACCCGGAATAAACACCAGTATGAGGAGAACAAGAGCTATCAAGAAAATAGGCACCACAAAACGCTGCCAAACTTTGTAGTGGATCTGCTGCAAAAAAGAAAGAAAGAGTAGTCCAACACCCAAGCCGAGCAGTTGCTGCTTGAGGAAAAAATAATCATCACCAAAACGGACTCTTCCGTAGACCACTCCAGCACTAGCTATCATGATGAGTCCAATTCCAAGCAGTGTCAGAATGGCAAAAAAGAGCGGCCGATCAAAACTAAATTTCAGAAATTTCATTTTTGTTCTTTTTGAGAGTCGTTTCGTCGGAATGCTTGGCAGTATCTTTTCGCCACTGATCTATCGCTCCATGATGTCCGGACAAAAGCACTTCGGGAACGCGCCGGCCCTGCCACTCTTCCGGCTTGGTGTACTGTGGATGCTCTACGGTACCGACAACCGAATGCGATTCGGTCACAGCACTCTCGCTATTTCCGAGTACCCCCGGTACAAGGCGCGCCACCGCATCCACCACGATCATAGCGGGCAGCTCACCCCCCGTCAGCACAAACTCCCCGATGGACAACTCTTCATCAACGAGGTTCTCTGCCACCCGCTCATCCACTCCCTCATAGCGCCCGCAGAGAAGAATCAGCCGGTCATAGGTCGCCAAGCGGCGGACATCTTCTTGTGTCATACGCTTCCCCTTGGCTGAAAAGAGTAGCGTTCGCGTATTGGTATCCGGTACGATGGCTCGCACATGCTCGAGACAGGCTGCTATCGGTTCTACCTTGAGGACCATGCCGGCACCACCTCCATAGGGTGTATCATCAACCGTTTTGTGCTTATCAAAAGCGAAGTCACGCAATTGATGTGTCGCGATATCGATCAGTCCTTTCTCACGGGCGCGCTTCAGAATCGACACGCTGAAATAGGCCTCAAAGCTTTCCGGGAAAAGAGAAATTATATCAAAACGCATAGGAAATATCATTCTATAGCTTGTTCTTCATTGTATCACACCTACCCACCCTCATCCTGAAAAGAAAAAAGCCGCAGAATCACTGTCTACGACTTTGAGACTTTGGCGCGCCTGGCAGAGGCATAACACGCACCATACAAAAGTGCCGCTCCCACCAGTAGAAACACCAGGGCGATGACGAAGGACCCGTGACGGCTTACCGCGTTATCGAAGAGCGCCCATGTGGATACGAGCGCCATCAACAACAATGGGATAGCGGCACTCGGCTCCATCGTGATGATCATGGTGATGTAGAGCACTGCGAAACAAACGTGTAACGCCACAATCAACCAGTACATCGTTGTCCTCCTCAGACTAGTATAGTGTACCTAGACAAAAGAACGCTGCCAAAACAAAAGGCAGTAGTCAAGGGGTATCAGGGCACATGCAGGATACCCCCTTGCTACTGCCTCGAAGCAGAGGCTTCGAAACAGTTTTACTCTATGCTACTTACTACCGTATTACGATTCAATATGAATGTCTTTTCTTCTGTTGTGCCATCAACAAGCACGGTCGTCACTATCACCGGCACGTCATTCAATCCAGGCTGCTTCTCCACTTTCAAATCATACCACGTTCGCTCCAGATTTTTAGGCAAGACATAGTGAAAGGTCACCGTCTTCTCGGTTCCCAGTGGTACATGAATGAGCGCTCCAAAGTATTTCTTCTCGGCAAACTCACCGAATACCGGCTCCTTGGCGGCATTTTCAACTTTCGTGAGAAAACTTCCCTTGGGTACATAGACCCGCAGAAATGTCTGGTAGTCCTTGGTAAACCAATCTTTCTGTTTGGCTGTGTGCCGGTACGTCACCTCAAGAGTGGCTTCCGGAGATTCTTTGGTCAGATCAACCGTGTAGTGATACGAGCGTTTAACAAAATAGTCACTCTTAAACGAGTTCAGGTTGGCATCCACCAAGAGCAGATAGTCGTCCTGCCAGGTGCTATCGAGTGTCCCATCCCAGCCAGCCGCTACCACATCCGCCTGGAGTGTCTCATCTCGAAACAGGAGCTGCACATCTTTCCGGTGCAGATCATCGAGCACTACCTGAAAAAGCTCATACTTTTTGGCGAGTGAGAGCGCTTTGGCTCGTTCCAGAATTTCAAGCCCCAAGATGCCCATCACCGACTTCCGTTCTCCAAAATCAATATTTTGTTTGAGATACCCCTGTTCTACCTGATACTCCAGATCCAAAATGGCGTTCTCAGCGCCATAGGTACCAGGAAATCCTTCCAATTCCACTGGACCGGTCACTCGCAAAAATGACGTCAAAACATTAGCCGTGATGCCGATGATACCATCAAAAGTTTCTCCACCCTGTCCCATCTTGTAAAACGTTTCTGCCCACTTGGCATTTTCGGAAAAATCCGGTGAGTAGTTCGAGTCACGCAATTTCCACGATGGAATCTTGAGTGTTTCTTTCATCGGGTATGGCGGTGCGATAGTGTCCGGAATCCGGCCGTCAAAATTCCCCGTATCATGCACCATGAAATGCGTGATATTACCATCTCGCACTTTCAAAATGCCGAAGCTGCCGATAAATCCGCCACCGGGACGCAGCTCTAGGTTGTTCTGAAACAAAAGAAGAAATACCTTCTCTTTCCCTTCGGTATTGAGCAGAGAATCCGCCAAAGAAATAACCGTATCCAAATCCGTTTTCGTCTCCTGTGGCACTGGGAGGATTCCTAACAAACGTTTCAGGCTGGACCATCCGTTCGTACGAACTTCCCAAAACACAAACCATCCGGCCAGGAACACCAGCGAAAGCACAACAAACGTTGCCCAAAAACCTTTGGAGTATTTCTTCATACGCTACAGGTCTTCAAAAAGTTATCGTCCTCCGGCCAACAGTTGATTCAAACGACGCTTATATTCCTCTACGGTCGGCTCGTTTGTGTTGAGAGGAGCTGTCCCAGAAGCAGCCTGTGGCGTCTCTACTTTGTCAGCAACAAATCCTCCGGTCACAGGTAAATCGGAAAAATTTGATTCCTGCTCACTTGCCTCGGGTGATACACCTGGTACTTCCTCAAACTGAAAAGGCAAGCTTTCTGCATCCATACCGGGCAACATCCGCTCTTCCTTTGCTTCACTCACCATCTCTCGCTGCTCGTCATGTGACGACTCAAAGGAAAGCATGGTCGGACGAGCCGGTACAAATTTCTGTGGATCAATAAACGGCACACTTGCCCCGATCGGATATTCTGGAGACACCTGTTCTTCTGGCTTTCCAAACAACGACGGAACAAAGCTCAAGAAGCCAAAGAAGACCACCGTAGCACCCAGAGCACTGCCAAAACTGATGAGTACATACTTGATGGGATGAATCACAACCGTTTCCAAGATAGGCTCATCGACAATGCGCAAATCAATATCTGTCTTGATATTATAATAAAAAGAGGCCACCGAAAAGAGCGTCTGCACCGTTTCTTCGGTCAAGCGCTTGGCTTTTTCCGGGGTATCCTGTCGTGCTGTCACGACAAGCACGCCGCTTTTTTCACTGCGCTGGATGGTCACTGTTTCGTTCCATAATTTTTTGCGCTGATCCTTGGCCTGTCCGGCAAATTCATCTTCAATCAAATCATTGCCTGCGAGTACGCGCTCATAAAACGAAAGATTCTTGGAAAGCTCAATCAGATTTTCTATCGCCTGATTTTCCGTTTCCGGTACTTTTCCAACAACCAACACGCGCATTTCAGACTGATACGCATGAAATGTTTCCAACCAAAACAGCAACGCTGCCAAAGTCACAAAAAACAACGCTACAAAAAAAGAGCGCTGCCAGGATCTGCGGGTGATTGATGGTTTATTTCGTACGGACATTGAAATACTGTTCTTTCAAATTAGACTGCAAAACATCCTGATACACCTCAAGCGTCCTCTTGGCTACGGCATCCCAGCTATAATGCTCCCGGACCCGGTTTTCAGCCGCCTTCCCCAATGCCGCCACTTCGTCACTGCGATTAATGAAGTAGGCCAGCTCTCGTTTCAGTCCATCAACATCTTTGACTGGAAAATAGGCTCCCGTATTGGCCACAGCCTCTTTGTGCGGTTCAATATCACTCACAAGCGGCAAGAGCCCATGTCCCATCGCCTCGAGAAGTGCCAACGACAGTCCTTCCTGTTCAGATGGCTGCACATACAAATACGCGTGAGAATAGAGCGTTTCAAGGGTTTTACCGGTCTGCTCTCCTACCAAAAGGATATTCTGCCGGCCCCGCGCCAATAACTTCAAGAAGTTTTCATACTCCTCGGTATTGGCATTGGCACCCACGATAACCAATTTGAAATTATTGGGAAGCTTATTAGTATCTTCCAATTCTTTGAACGCCTTTATCAGATAGTGCGTTCCCTTGTGCGGAACCAAACGATGCACAGCCAAAAGATATCGCTTGGAACGAAGACCGAACTGATTGAGAGCCTCTGTGTCCTCCTCAAAAGTAACCTCGGCTCCACTGGGAATAAATATTGCCTCTCGGCCATAGGTTTCCCGGGTATAGTCAATCAGCGTTTCGCTACTCACGATAGTCCGTTCCGATCCTCCGCTACAGGAAGAAATGTCCGAGCAAAAAATCCCCACTTCTTATGCGTATAATCACGACTATGAAACGTCGCGACCACTCGTGCTCGCGGTTTCAAAAAACGCGGAATAAACGCCAGTAGGCTGGGTCCAATGGACTGAAAGTGAATAATGTCATACGGCTGAAACAGCGCGTGCAGCGTCGCAAAAAAGGTATGCGAAATGGCATCCAAATGCTTGGTATGGATACTTGGCATATGCACCAGTTTCACACCTGCAAATTCATGCAGTGTCACTGGCGTGTAGTGAGAGCGTACATAGACGGTCACGTCGTGTCCCTGTGCGGCCAGACGTCCGGCCAGTTTTTCGACGTGCTTTTCCACGCCACCTGCAATAGCAGGAATACCCTTCTGACCGATGAAAGCGATCTTCATAGGTTTGAATAATCTCAAGAGCGCAGGCTCTTTATGAGTTAGAAACCACGCAGGACGGGAGAAGTGCCACCAATATGATTGCCATCAATGCGGTTGTCATTGACCCCGGTACCAAGAATGATACCGCCAAATGTTTTATTGCCAGCAACGGTGCGCGCTACTTTAGCAATACCATAGCGGCCATTGCCAACCAACTGGGCTTTTTTCAATCCAATATTACCAGCTGCGCCGTAGGCATTGACTTCAACGCCTTCCCGTTTGTTGTTTCGAATACTGTTTGATTTGCTCCACACAGAAGCGCCATCCAAAACAGCCTTGATACCGCTGCCACCATTTTCATTGATGCGATTTCCCTCAAGCCATGCTTCCATGCCGGCTGCCAGGTCGATACCATCACTCTTGTTGTTGTGAATATTGCTATTGATAATGACAATATCCCGCTTTTCAGAGTAAATACCGGCGCGAGCGCTGCTCCGGATCTCAACAGAATCAATCAGGGCTCGCCGTTTCTTTTCACGAGGAGCGGCATCGATATGGATACCATCCCGACCACTGTTTTTGATGTTCACCTTATAAATCTTCGCCTTGGCATCCTCTTCAATCCGGACACCATGACGACCACCTTCGATAGTGAGAAAGTTGAGCTCTGTCTGATGCTTCATCGTAACAGTTGGCTTGTCGCCATTGTCCGACTTAATCACAACATCACCCACATCTTTTTTCTTACCAAACAGCTTCACGCCTTTTGGTACCGTAATATTCTCCTTGTACGTACCCTTGGAAATATGAATATTCGTTCCCTCTTTTGCATGCTTCAGTGCTTTGGAAATACTTCGATAGGGGTGATTGGCTGTTCCTTCTTCGGAACCCTTGGCATTCTTATCAACATACACCTCTTTGGCACCGGCCAAAACGAAAATCGGCACGACGATGAGTACGGTCAGTGCAGAAGCCAAAATAACCTCTCGAGAGAGCCAAAACTTACGAATTTCCATAACTGAAATAACCTGATTTTTTAGACCTTGTATCGTATCAAATTTTTCGATTTTTGTCAAGAGGGACGTTTAAGGCTAGCCTGCCCGTATTTTTAGTCCATT
>CAZHDL010000046.1:0-2146 GCA_964531045.1 uncultured Bdellovibrionales bacterium
CTGATCTCCCAGTGGTTTCCGCTCTTCGGAAGAAACCGCTCTTTGTGCCTCGGGGCGCACTTTGATAGCGACTACTTTTTCATTTTCTTTTTTCATTCCCAGTTTTTCCTTGGCTTCTTGCTCTCGAAAATCAGGGGAAGAAAAATACTGGATCTTCTCACTGAGTGTCTCGTTCTCTCGGCGAATCTTATCCGCCTCGCTCTGCAAAAGACTGACTTCACTTTCAATACGCTCATTGCGAGCCAGTTGCTTTGAGGAAATGTACACTACCCAAGAAACCAGCAGTATCATCCCCACTATTCCTATGCGTATAGAGAGTTTCTGCGCGGACATACAGGAAAGGACCTTTCAAAGATAAAAGCTTTCCCCTCAAAATTCGAACGACTTTTGAAGACAGAAAGGAACGAACGAATTTTCAGTACATGAAAAATGGCGCGAACAGAAAAGCAATCATAGAAAAAACAACCAGCACGGACACCACTACCCAAAGAGCATAAGCTCTCTTATGCCATCGTCTGAAACTCATACTGTTTTGACACTACTTACTCCCCTATGGTAGCAAAAAAGAACTTCTCCGACAACCTGTCGGGACAGTCTAGGCCTCTTCATCCGAAGGAACGGCACTCTTCTGCGCCGTACTGATGAGTGACCGGATTTCCTTGAGGTCCACCGGCGGATGTTTCCGAAGCGCCTTGAATTTTTTGGGTTCGATATGCTGCGTCTGTGCCAGAGACAGCGGCTGCTCAGAAGAAACATACGATCGTGGCACAACCACTCGCTCACTTGGCTCCTCTCTCCGCTCCTCTCTTCTTCGGTCTTCCGTCCTTGCTCCCGGTGCTCTTCGTTGAACCGGTGCCGTAGGTACCCCCTGTTGTTTCTCAATCTCATTTCGCGCCTTGGCTGTCGCACGCTGATAGTCCCGCAAACAATCTTTACAGAAGGTTGGACGACTCCCATCCGGCTTGAACGGCACTTCAATTTCCGCGCCACAGGTAGCACACACCGCCTGATAGAGCACCTTTTCCACGGATGCTTCTTCTTTTTCCTCAGAGCGTTCTTCCGGCATTTCTTCCACCACTGCTGGGGCCGAAGCGGCAGGTGTCATGGTCACAAGAGTAGCCTGCTCTGTTTTTTCAAAGCGATCCAAATCAATAAGCGGCGCACGCTTGGGTGCCAATGGTGGCAGAGGCGCTGTGTTTTTTTCCGTCTCGGCTACCAGCGCACTCTTCACAGCTAAAGAAGCCTCTTCTACTGAGTACTGTTTCGGGGAAATCGATGTTTTTTCTGAAACTCCTCCTGGCTGTTCCTCGCTCTTTATGCTGGTTTTTGCTTGTGGTACCACCTCTTTAGGAGGAGAAGCTGGGGTGACCGGTCTTGGCGATATTCGTTCTTCTCTTTTTTCCGGAATAGGCACTGATTTTTTCACGGCAGACACCTCCGGCCTTGGTCGTTCCGGAGCACGACTGTCTCTGATCGTTACCTGGGGAGCCGGGGCACGATCTCTTCCTGCCGGAGCCGGGGCTGGGCGAGCAGCTGCCGGACGAGACGAAGCCATGGCCGAAGCCGGCACAGTACTCACCATGGTCTTTGTCAACGCCTCCCGTTCTTCTGGTGACAGCATTCCGCTCCAACGACGAATCTTTTCTTCCACATCCTCTTTTTTCGAGGTGTACCGCTCTCGTGAACTATTGATGATCTTCCGTTCCGTCTCAGGATCACTCTCAATCTTGATCGGTGGTAAGACGTTGGCACTAAAGGCATCTCCCGCAATACCATCGATCATGAGCTTGAGATAGATCTGGTATTTTGGCAGGTTGACAATATCATTCATCATAAACACCGGCTCGAATTCTTTCTCCAGAAACTCAGCGTCCATAGCACCGACACGAAAAGAGATAATACTACCCGCGTTTCCGAAAATAGCATCTCGTACCTCCTCCTGAATCTGCGTTACGTACTGATTGGCCAAAATAAGATTGAGACGGTACTTACGAGCTTCAGACAAAATATTGGCAAAAGATTCCGTAGCAAAGTTCTGGAATTCATCGACATACAAGTAGAAATCGGCGCGCGTCTCTTCGGGAATATCGACCCGACCCATGGCGGCCAACTGAATCTTGGTAATCATCATGGCACCAAGCAACGC
>CAZHDL010000046.1:2156-4753 GCA_964531045.1 uncultured Bdellovibrionales bacterium
TATTATCTTCTCCCAAACGACCCTTGGACAGGTTCATAATGAGAATCTTGCGTTCGTCCATGATTTTCCGCACATCAAAAGAAGACACCGTCTGACCGATGATGTTTCTGATCATAGCGCTCGAGAGGAACTGTCCCACTTTGTTCTGAATCGGAGAGATAACCTCCTGCAACACACGGGGGTCCCACTTGGAAAACTCGTCCACCCAAAAAGAGCGCACTACCGGATCGGTAATCTTTTCCACGACGCGTTCTCGATAGGATTTGTCTACCAAAATGCGCGTTACCCCAAGCAGCGTACTCCCGGGATATTCAAGCAGTCCCAAGATGGCATTGCGCAAAATATATTCAAGACGAGGCCCCCACGAATCAGCCCAGATTTTTTTGAACACACCAACCAGTCCGGAAGCGACCAAGTGACGGTATTCCGGACTGACTTTTTCCATGACATTGAAGGCAATGGGAAATTCTTGGTCAGCCGGATTGAAATAGATGACATCATTGATACGATTGGCTGGAATAGCCTTGATGAGCTTTTCTGCCGTATCGCCGTGAGGATCGATAAAGGCGATACCGTGACCCTTCTGAATATCCTGAATGGCCAGGTTTTCGAGCAGGTTGGTCTTCCCCATACCGGTTTTTCCGATCACATACATGTGTCTCCGGCGATCGTCCATCTTGATACCAAACACCCGTTCCTGATTACGGAAGTTGGTCTTTGCGAAAAACGTGACGTCATTTTGTGTAATCATATACTATTCGAAATCTTGAACAGGGAGATTAGCAGGTGCTCCGCCCCGCTTGGCAGAAACACGAGTGAGCGACGGGGCGAGTACGCCCATATCCGGAATATGAAATATGGTTGCCAATTCTTCCGAGCTGAACAAAAAGCGGGTACTCTGTGGATCGGTATCACGCGTGATATACCGACGGAAGAGCCGACGCTGTCGATACCTAAGACGCTCCTCGACAAAAATATACGAAGCGTATGTCTTGGAGCCATCCTCCGGCACCATACTGTTCAAATTCTGATCATTAAACTGCTTGATGCCACCGATAAAAGAAGAGACACCTGTCTGTTTGCTAAACCCCTCACGGCGACCGGTATAGAGCATGCGCATGCGAGTCTTGTACATCTGTTTCCCAAGGTTGGCCTGGAGTGCCTTGAGCACGTCTTTTTCCCCAGGAGACAACCGAAATTCGAGTGGCTGCTCTTCCTTCTTTTCCTTGGTCGCCCCTCCACCAAATACCAGTGGTGCCCCGATCAGTCCGCGCACAATATTGGAAAATATCCCCATAATACCCGAAAAGAATTCGCCAAAAAATCCACTCTTCTCTTCTTTGACTCGTCCCAAAAATTCATCCACAGTGGCCTTACCAGTGCTGTACCACTTTTCACTGACCGGAGTGATAATGTATTGGAGCCACAGATGCTGCCCAGGACCAAGCTTACCCATGGTCTCTATCAGTCCAGCCAGCGGGTCAATCATTTTCCCGGTAATGGTTTCTTCAAAATTTTTGTAGCTCTTGATGGGATACAGATCATCCTTGAACAGTTTAAAATCGACACCCCACAAATCCCAGTCCTTGTTGGGAATGGTCCGCGGAACCAGCGTCGTGTAGTCTTCTGCTTCGACGATTTCAACGTTTGGATACTGCGCATAGAAATGCGCCTCGACCAGGTTGCGAAATCCCACCTGTGTTCGTATATAAAAATGCACCTGACCCTCGATACTCGCTATTTCGAGAGAAAATGATGTTGGAAACTCCCCTTTGATAAACTCTTCGGCTGCCGACGGATTCTTGATAACTCCGGCAAACGCGGTAAAGATGGACTCCATCGGGAGCGGACTGGCTTCGATATCACGTGGAGGGATTATCTCCAAAAGTACCCACTTGAGACCACTCCCGAAATGCCCATTGACATGGAACATCCAGAGCAGTTTGAAAATAAAATAGAGAAGTGGTGGAAAAAGCAAAAACCACACGTCAAGGACAATGGAAAATACGCTCCCCATCATGGAGAACATTTCGGCTAAGTTTGAAAAAATGGTGCCCATGGAATAGAGGGTACGTTGACCCCATTACAAAAGAGACGGAAACTCTCTTCAGCCGCTTGCTACTTCACAGTATACGCATTCTTTCCGATCCGTGCAAAAAAAGTATTGAGATTGATGATAACGGTAGATTTTTTGACCTGACGAATCTCGAGCACTCTCGCCAAAACTTCCTCACGAGACAATGGCTTGTCTGAAGCACGCAAAATTTCAGTAATCACTTCTTTGACTGTTCCGCGCTTGTATCCCCAGTCTGACAGAGCATAAATACCCCGCCCCACCAAGATAAACCGCTTATCCTTGATCAGTTCATTGTGGACTGTCTGAGGATGGCTTTTCTTTTTCTTCTGCAATCCATAACTATCGATCAGGTCGGCAATCTCACGAAAATGAAGTGGCTTCATGGCTGTCTTCAGAACCAGATAAGCCTTTTCTCTTGTACCACGAGGTTTGATATCACTCCAACCAGACAGCCCCCACTTTCCAAAAACGTTCTGCTTGATTTCTCTCGAAACTGAAAGCATATCAAACAGTTCCTGCT
>CAZHDL010000046.1:4763-9046 GCA_964531045.1 uncultured Bdellovibrionales bacterium
GCTCTGTACCTTCTTGAAACGAGCGTAGAGCTCCTTTGCGTCCAGAGCATCCTTTCCTTCTTCCAGAATATTCTTGGCAATGTCTTTGATTTTCTTCAAGCGAGCCAACGAAAAATCCTTCAAACGATAGAGTCGTTCATATTCTTTGGTTGCCTTTTCTTCTTTGACGATTGACAGTGCCTCCAAAAACGCCAGGAGCGCCCCTCGTTCTTTTTTACTCTGTAGAGACAGTCTCTCAAGCAATTCTTCGGATTTCACAACGCCGTGACGCTCAATGAGAGCCTGCTCAATAGAATCAACTACCTGACCAATAGAAGGATGAGCCTTTTCCTCTGAAAGAAATCCCAAGGCACTCCCAATCACCTGGCGTACTCGTTCCCGAGTAATCTGGTATGACTTGCCAATTTCTTCCAAAGTTTTCGGATCGTCATTCCCAATACCGAAACGTGCCTCCACAATACTGCGGGAGCGCACCGGCAAATGCCCCAGGAGAACCTGGAGGGTCGAAGAAAAGAGGACATCTACCTCTTCCGACTTGTCGGCTCGAGGAGTAGCTTTCTGATTTGCCATAGTGATACGTAGTGCTAAATAAATGATCGTGAGATATGTTCCGGTGGAGGAAAAAGACCCTCTATGGAATCGATTTATATTAGCGCATATTCCTATATTTTGTCAAGACCTGATCTGAAATCAGGGAAAATGACCGGTTTTTTCACCTCTCCACCTTTACCTTTCTATACGGTGCATCCGTTTTGTTGTGGAGTCGTAGTACCAACACGAGTGCTGTTGCCAGAATCATTTTTTCATCATCTTTTTTCTTTGATCATCGAGTAAAAAAATATATGTCGCTCTAATCCTGTCATAATTCCTCGCGCTCCCTATTTGCTTGATAGCGACATTTCGTTTATAATACAGACACGTAAAAACAAAAAGTAAAGGGGCGCCATTTTCTCGGAACCTTTTCGGAGAAATGTGTGAAACACAAAAAATATGGTCAAGCATACACCTTCCTCAGATGAGGAAACAAAAGACGACGCCGAGCGCTCCATGAAAATTCAGGCGCTTCGTGACATGGTCAATAACGCTGAAAAAACGATTCAGGGCGCCAAGGCCATGCTCTTACAGCTCGAAGGAAAAAAGAAAACGGGGCGACCCCGTAAGATTGAGGGCGACGCCAGCATGGGCACCGTCATTGAAGGTACCTTTGATGGACAGATTATGCTCGGCACCGACGGCAAACAGTATCCTGTCCCAGCCAACTATGCTTCCAAATCCAAACTGGTTGAGGGAGATATGCTCAAGCTGACCATCACCGACAGTGGCACTTTTCTTTACAAACAAATTGGTCCAATCGAGCGCCGTCATGCCCTCGGAGTGGTCACCCAAGACGAGTCTGGAAATTACTACGTCGTTGCTGGTGGCAAGCCACACCGCGTACTCCTTGCCTCTATCACCTATTTCAAGGCCACTCCCGGAGATGAGGTAGCTGTGGTCATCCCAAGAGATATCGACAGCAACTGGGCTGCTATCGAAAATATTATTCAAAAAGGCGCCCATAAAGACTGGGAGGGTGAGCTCAGCAAAGCCAGGGAAGAAAGCAGTGCTATCAACAACTGGAAAAAAGACTTGAAACCGGAGAGTTTTTCCTCCGATACCCCCGATACTCCCAAAGCAACACCCGCTGCCTCTAGTTCTCCTCTTGATGCCTGGGTTCGAGATATGGAAGAAATCGAGAAGGAAATCAATCAACAGCAATAACTATGAAGCTGACGCCCCGCGATATTATCTTTGGCGCCATCAACGGCGCTTTTATCGGTGTCCTGGCACCCTTCATCTTTGGCAATCTCTCCGTCGCATTGCCCGTGCGTATTCCCCTCTTTATTCTCATCATGGCCGTCGGCTCTGCCCTCGGTATCGCTTTTGGATACTTCCTCTCACGCATCCGCCCCTTCTTCTTTCAGTTGGCCAAATTTGGCCTCATCGGCGTGGCTAATACCGTCGTTGATCTGGGTATCTACAATCTCTTCATCTACATGAGCGATGTCTCAAGTGGCTATCTGATTGCAGTCTTCAAGTCATTCTCTGTTTTGGCCGCTATCGTCAACAGCTATGTCTGGAATAAATTTTGGTCCTTCGAAAAGAAAGAAGTTAGAAATATCGGTGAGGAATTCACTCAATTTCTCATGGTCAGCCTCGTGGGTCTCCTCTTAAACGTTGGTATCACGGCCTTTGTCGTAAACGTTATCGGTGCACCGGCCGGTGTCGCTGACAAGACCTGGGCCAATATCGGTGGTCTCGCCGCCTCTGTCTTGGTGCTTACCTGGAACTTCGTCGGATACAAATTCTTCGTGTTCAAAAAATAACCGGCATGGACCCCGGAGCAAGCCCAGAACTCAGAAAAGCACCTCTTCGTGGGGAGCTTTTTTAATTCCCCGAGACGCGATATAATACAGAAACCGTGAGAAATTCACTAAACACTGTTCGTATGTCTTCCGAAACTTTTTATCGCAAATACCGCCCTCAAAAATTCTCCGATGTCATCGGTCAAAAACACATTGTCACCACCTTAACCAATGCCCTCAGAACCGGCAAGATTGGTCAGGCCTACCTCTTCACTGGACCACGTGGTACCGGAAAAACCACACTCGCCCGACTCTTTGCCAAGGCCATCAACTGTTCCAATCGTCATCCCGCCAAAAAAACTCGTGATGCCTTTGCTGGTGCAGAAGCCTGTGGCACCTGCGAGCACTGCCTCCTTGCTGCCGAGGGGCGCAGTTTTGATATCATTGAAATCGATGCCGCCTCCCACACCGGTGTCGATAATATCCGGGAACTCCGCGAAACCGTCGTCCTCCCACCAAGTCTTGGTTCTCACAAGATCTACATCATCGACGAAGTACACATGCTCTCGACAGGAGCGTTCAATGCTCTACTTAAAACTCTGGAAGAACCCCCTGCTCATATCGTCTTTATCCTGGCAACCACCGCTCTTCATAAAGTACCGGATACTATCGTATCGCGCTGCCAACGCTTTGACCTGACTCGTTTTCCCATAGCAGGTATCATTGAAAAGCTGTCCTTCATTGCTGCGGAAGAAAAATTTGAAATCACTCCCGCAGCGCTTGAGATTATCGCTTTTTCTGCCGAAGGCGGTATGCGCGATGCAGAATCCCTCCTCATGCAGATCGTGTCACTCGGAGTATCACCCATCACCGAAGATGTCGTGGTGGATGCGCTTGGTACCACCAAAAAACAAAATGTTACCACGCTCATTCGACTCATAGGAGACAACGATCTCTATGGCAGCCTGGCTTTTGTGCGAGAGATTGCCAAGAGCGGTACGGAATTATCACTCTTTGCCTCTCTCATTCTGCACTTTTTGCGCAATCTCCTACTCGTCAACACCAACGCCGAACGTGGTCTGGCCCTCCTTGGAGAACTGACCGAGGAACAACGTTCCGGGCTCAAGGAGCTTGCGCCACGCTTTACCACACTCTCCATCGTCACCATGCTCGAACACTTTCAGACCGCTCAGATACACACCAAAACCGCCGTGATTCCCGAGCTTCCCCTCGAAATTGCCATCGTCAAAATACTATCCGATAGCCATCAGCAAATAACACCAAGCAATCATCAGCCGCCCGCGAACCCTTCCTCCGGAAAGAAAGCGCCTGAAGTTCACGAAGCGGTGACGAACGACGCAGCAAGCGATACTCCACACACAACCGAAATACCAAAAAAAGAACTCCCAAAAACAGCAACTGAAACAAACACCGAGTCACCGAGAGAAGAGCCCGTTTATAAAGAAGCCCTCTTTGATTTAACGCACATCAAAGAGCAGTGGCTCGCTATCTTGCATACCGCCAAAAAACTCAACGCCTCAATCAGTCTGGGGCTTTCTACTGCCCGACCGAGTGAGGTGAGTGGCAACACGATCATCATCGCCGTCAAATATCCCTTTCACAAAGAGCGTTTGGAGGAGAAAGCCAATCAATTGACACTGGAAAAGGCCTTTGATACCATCCTAGGAGCCAGGCCTTGAGCATGCTTGGCGGCCGAGTCGTGACAGAGAACTAGAAAGAAAATCGAGCTTAAGCTAAAAAGCAGCTACAAGCTCGTTAAATGGGGAGTAGCCCGTCTTGCAAAGCAAGCCGAGGCAAGCCAAGCGGTTTATCTCGGCGGAACGAAGTGAGGACGGATAAGGCAGAAACTATAAAGGGTTATGTATACTTTCTTCTCAGCTTGAAGGACAAGCGAACATACATTGGATCAACACCAGACCT
>CAZHDL010000047.1:0-1731 GCA_964531045.1 uncultured Bdellovibrionales bacterium
GCATCCCGTTGTCCTTTCCGGCCCTGATCGGGATCCTGGCGCTCTTCGGTATTGTCGTCAACAACTCAATCATCATGGTCGACAAGATCAATAAGAACATGGAGAGCGGCCTTCCTCTGACCCAGGCCATCAGCGAAGGGGCAGCCAGTCGGCTCGAGCCGATTCTCCTCACGGCGCTCACGACGATCGTTGGCCTCATTCCCATCACCCTCTCCGATCCCATCTGGCAGGGTCTCGGTGGGGCCATCATTGCCGGTCTGACCTTCTCTGGTATCGCCAAACTGTTCTTCATTCCTGTTATCTACAAGATTTGGTTCACTCCCAAGGAAAAAGATCCCGTACCTCTGACCGACGACTACCGAGGAAGCTTCCACACTCCCTAAAACACATCTTCTGCTCCAAAGAAAAATCCCCTCTCGGGGATTTTTTTTCCTAGTGTTCGCTGATGGTCACTGACTGAACGACGACCGGAATAACAGGACTCGACCCCTCGCCTCCAGGTTTAGTCGGGGCAGCAGCAATCTTATCAACCACATCGAGTCCCTCTGTCACCTGGCCAAAGATAACGTAGTTCGGTGGTAAGGGCACGTTTTTGTGCATGATAAAGAATTGGCTGCCATTTGTGTTGGGTCCGGCGTTGGCCATGGCCACCGTCCCCCGTTCATATTCCCCTTCAAATGCCTCGTCCGCAAACTTGTACCCAGGACCACCCATACCCGTTCCTTCCGGGTCACCACCCTGGATCATAAAATCTTTGATCGTGCGATGAAAAATAGTCCCGTCATAAAATTTCTCCTTGGACAAAAAGACAAAGTTATTGACGGTGGTCGGTGTTGCTTTAGCCTGAAGGGCGATGACGATGTCTCCCATGCTGGTCTTGAGAGTGGCGCTGTACTCTTTGGTCGTATCGATCGACATGACTGGTTGATAGGTATACATTTTTTTCTTGGTTACTGGTTGAGTTTCGATCGGCTTCGTCTCCTGTTTCTCTGCGGCATCTTTTTTGGCCAACTCGCTCTCTGTGGCCGCCTTCTTCATTTCTGCAAAGTTCAGCCCCGAATCCACCGGTTTCTCTTGACGCACCTCACTCGTCGTACACCCAGACAGCAGCAGGCCACCTAGAATAACACCGACACATCCTATTGTTTTCCGTATCATATGCATACATTATATGTGTTCACAGTATACCCTACGAACAGAGGGAGGGGAAGATACTAGCGCTCTTCTTGCAGACTCTTCAATTCGCCCGTCACCAGAGGATTGGTCTGAAAACGATTCAAAAAGGTAATATTGTTCTCGGCACAAAACTGATCAAAACGAGCCTGGAGCTTCACATCATACCCCGTAGCGATGGCGAGCGCCGAAAGAATGACGATGATACCGAAAATCTGTTGTACTCGTCCGGTATAGGGCGAAAGTTTTTTGGCTTGAAAAAAGAATCGTTGGCCCAGTACCGTCAACACAAAGAGTGGCAGACTCACGCCCGCAATAAATGCCACCGTCACAAGAAAGGTTACGCCGCTTACCCCCTGTGTTGCCGACAGAGAACTGACCGTTGCCAGAATGGGACCGGCACAGGGTGACCAGACAAGACCAAGTGCGAGACCGGTCAAGAATCCTCCCTTCAGTCCACTACGACTTTTCAGCAGCGTACTGCCACCACTGAGGCGACTGATACCCCCTTCGAGCGTTTTCCCCAGTGCTGGAAAAAGTAGTACGACACCAAACAAA
>CAZHDL010000047.1:1741-6587 GCA_964531045.1 uncultured Bdellovibrionales bacterium
AATAACAGACACGGCCACAAACCGAAGCGTTGCGGCATCCACAGGAAAAACGTTGAGGAGCGAAGCAAGGGCTAAGGTAAAAAACGTGAAGCTTACTGCAAGTCCCAAAATGACTCCCAGCGGTCGCCGTTCACCGCTTGCCCCACTGGAAAGAATGATCGGCAGAATCGGCCAAATACAAGGCGAAAAAATTATCACCACACCAGAAAGAAAAGAGAAGAGGAGGAGGAAAATCATAGCATCGCTATTACATATATTTCCTTTCTATTGTAACACGCACATATGCTTGACCCCGCACCTTTTCCGAGGAGGACTCCGCCCATGAGGAGATACAAGGCGTAGCCGCCTATCGGCTGAGAATGGATATTACCGCCATTTCTGCTGAGAAAAGGTGTGGGGTTGACTTTTCTCTTTTTTTGCGCTATAATGAACTTGTTGAGAAATGAAAAACGGGTGAGGACGTCCACGTCTACAGCCCGTTTTTTCTTTCTCAACCCCCTCTTTAACAAAGTCTGCGGAGGGCAGACCAAAAACAAATAACATACAAACGTATGTCAGAAGTAAAAATGGAGACCCCAGTGTCTCAGACAGAGAGTTGCCCAACATGCGCCCACGCGGCCAAGACCGCCGGCGAAAATGAAGAAGTAGCGATGGCCTTTCTCCTCGCACTCCTTCCGGTGATTACCCTCACCTTCTTCGGACAGGTCGGTCTCTTGTAAATCAGACCCCTCGCTCCACAGCCCCGTTCTCATACAACGGGGCTCTTTTTTTACATCATTTTTTTCTCATAAAAACAAAAGAAGGAGCGATCTCGCTCCTTCTTAGTAGTATACTTATTTCCTCTTCTCATGGCCCCCGAGCAGTACCGCCGCGCGCGCCCTCCTGCCACGAGTTCTTCCAAGAGAATACAACTGCCTGTCGTTCCCTGTCTTCCTCTGCTCTCAATAGTAGTATCGCTCGTCCAAAAAAAGTCGCGGGAGCAATCAGTAAAACACTCATGAGGAGGATAAGTACTCCTCCCCCCAGCCACTGAAGCGGTGTCATGGTCTGGATAGGCACCCCGCCCGCATTCTCGAGCACTCTCCCTCCCTCCCCTTCTTGTACAAACGATGTCGCATCCTCCATCACACTCACGACCGGAGAATGAGGTGCGCCAAAAAATTCAACGGTTACTCTGGCCTCCTTCCCTCGTATCTTTCCCTCCAGCACCGCGACACCGATATCCTCATAACGCATATTCAAAATATTGGCCCGATGTGTTTGACTGCCCATCCAGGCGGCATGTTGCTCTTCGGCCGAGGTATAATTGATAGCCAAATTTTCCCCTGCCGCTCCATACTGGTACCCCGCCTGTTTGATGAAGTACCATGGCTCCACACCTGTCGGAGAAACATGCGCAAAATAATCCTGTGTCATCATATCTTTGGCTTTCGCTTCGGCCGCCTTGGTCAACTGAGCGTTTTCGCGCAAAGGCAAAAAGCCAAAAGCGCTCCGCGTACTATTGGCCAGTGCCACGACCGCCGACGGCTCAATCCCGGCCGCCGCTGCAGGACCCCCATAGGAACACAAAGAAACGATAGCGATGAAAAAAATCGCTACCGTTCCTCTCTGCTTGCTTGATAGTTTGATAGAGTGTTTCGTCATACTACCACGGTGTTCTCCTTAGCGTTCTATTTTTTGTTTGTAGTATCCAACATCGGCAATCCATTTTTTTACACTCTGATTGCTGTGCCCATCACAGCTAAAGCCACACTTCCATACCACCATTTCAGCAGCTGTTCGAAACTGATACTCCCGCACCAGGGTATCAATACGTCCTCCTACTATCCCGACTGCTTCTTCCGGACTACCAAAACAGCCGTGGCCCATAGCTATACCCCGTGATCCGGCTCCCCGGTACCCCCAGTAGTTGAAACAGTCTGCACCACTTTCATCCACCGGCACGCGCTTCCCCCAATTACTTTCTTTTTTGGCAATACTCACAAGAAAAGAAGCGGTGGTCTTATCTTGTTTGGTAATCAGGTCAGTCATACGCGCAATAGGATACCCATCCACCAGTCTCTCCACTCTTTTTTCAAGAAGAACCTGTCGCACATTGACCTGAGCTACCGCCACGTCAATCTTGGTTATTTGAACACTGCCCAAAAGAAGCAGCATGGTCAAGAAGAAAGAGAGGGACAAAAAAGTTCCATAAAACAGATTGGTGGATATGGGCTGTGAGGCCACCGAAACAAAAGGTTTGGTTTCTGTGACAGGGCTTGCTGGTATGGATGGTGTTTGTTTCATAACATTCTTTGACTGCTCCTTTTTGGCTTTAAAAAACAAAAACGGCTACCCGTTTGGCACCCGTTCTTCTCTTCAGATTGTTCCTTCTTCAACTCTCCTTCTATTATAGCACCTTTTTAGAGAAAAAGCAAGGGGCAGGTGTCCTACCAAAAACACTTGACAAGAGACCTTGGTATTTCTATCATCCTACCATCAGTAGGATCCCCTGCTGACGTACTTTCCACCCCCCCTTCTGGAGGCTCCATGACAAGAGTAGCAATCCTTCTCTATGTGCTCCTACTTGGGGGCATGGGTAACGCGCACGCGTATCTGAGCGTCTCCGTGCGTATCCCTCACGGACAGCAACAGACCGTACTGTCCTTCAGCCAACAAGATGAAGCGGATCCCCTCCTCCGGCATGGCTTCGTACCCATGTACGTTGATCCTTGCCGGGGCGGCGTTGAAGTAGTGCGCTATGACCATGCGCGCCACCCGGAAAACGAAAGTCGCCGGAGCTTCAATGAGCAGTTGGGCGGCAGTGTCTGGCACTGCTACCTCAATCCGAAAGACAAAGGACTGCGGTGGTTCCTGATGGCAGGCGGCATGACCAATAGTCAATCCAAACCGACCATGCTCGCGGGACCCGGACTACGCTTCGACTTCCCGGATATCAAGGGCTTCACGCTCTACGCGGGCGGCAAGGCGCCGTTTGTCTACTATGAGCAACGTAGCAACCGCCCACCGGTCTGGGGTATTCTCCCCACGGTCTTTTTTGGATTCAACTACCAAATAGCACCGGGACTGAGCATCGGTGCATTCCAGGAACGTCTGGCTCTGGGTGGCATCGACCTCTACGGCAGCACCTGGCAAATGCCCGGTATAGAAAACCACGTGACCCGTCCTTCCCGAGTGCCAGGAAATGAACTCACGGCCTTCCCGAGTTCTGCGCCGCTCCAAGATCGGAATGCTGGAAACATGGCCGTGGTGCTCTCATACACGTTCTGAAATCGCAGCCTTCACGCCTCCCGGCAACACCGGTCAGGCGTTTTTTCTTTCCCTATTCCTGTACCTCAATTGAAAAGGGATACATGCCCATACTGCAATTTCCCTGAATAGTGCCTGATGTAAGTGTGCCAAGCACGATATCCGTCACACCAGTGGCCGGCAGATTCTTACTGACCTGAAGACTGGGGATGCGAAGCGCTGATGAACAATCAAACGTACCGCTGGTCGTAACCCGGAGAATAGTTGGTATCCCCGCTTGGGCTCTACTCACCTTGGGTGTGTACCCCCCTTTGGCTCGAAGCTCAATAATTTGTTGGTTCTCCACTATAGAAGTATTGTTCCCGTCCGAAGGAACAGCAACCCCTGTCTCCTCTCCGCCCACCACGTTCTTCCAAACATAGCCGCCAAAGAGCAACGCCCCTACCACGATGACCCCAAAAAGAATTTTCATAGTGTTCAATTTACAGACTCAAAAATGGCGGGAATACGCCGATAACCACCAGACTGCTCCACAGGTTGAGGAGAGCCAGGAGAATGACTACCAACCCGGCCGTCTTGAAAAAGAGCTCTTTACTCGAACTTTTTTCTATCCGAAATGAGCCGAAACTCATCAGCGCCAGTACCGGCAGTGTACCGAGAGCAAACACAAACATCGTGAGAGCACCACTCAGGAACCCTCCTGTTGTCAGGCTGTAAAGCTGCATGGACTGTGTAAAGCCACATGGCAGAAAAAATGTCGCACTTCCTATGATGAGTGGTGCCAACGTGTGGGTGAGCCTCTTTGTGTCAAGCGCCCGACGAGCAAACACTTTTGGCATGGCTAATTGCCATTTCTTGGCCCAAGGAAAGATATCAAGCAAATTGATTCCCAGAATAAGCATCACCATACCAATAAGAAAACTCAGCACAAAAGAGACTTCGTCGCTCAACGTAACCGTCGCTCCGATGGCACCGATAGCCCCTCCAAGAACAAAGAACGAGACTAGTCTGCCCACATGAAACAACAGTTGTGGCCGTACCTGCCCGCTCTCCTTGGCGACCGTAGCAGAGAGCGACAGCACGAGTCCTCCGACAACCGCCATACAGGTCGACAGCGAGGCCATGACGCCAACCAAAAAGATGGTGGGGTACGTAATGGTCGTTGTATCAACCAAACTGACTATCCCCAGTTTCTGCAGACCAACAAAGAGAGCGACCAAAAGAAGAGCAAGTGGTACAGCCACGCGAAAGGGTACCCAATCAATCGGCTTTGTTTGCTGTTCCACCGAGAGCACATATCCGTGCGGCTTGAGCACTACTGATAATGCTTGCGCCACCTCTTTCTCTGACTGCGTGCCGAATTCCCCCGTCACCGATACCGTGTGCGTAGCCAAATTGGTTTTGGCACTCAGAACACCCGGGCAGAGGACAAGCTCACTCTCTGTCACAATGACGCATGACTGACAATGCATGCCCGATACATGAAACGTGTATGTCTGTTGCATAGAGCTATTCTAATTTTTTCGTTTTGAGACGAAGCGAATTACTGACCACCGACACGCTCGAGAGCGCCATGGCGAGCCCAGCAAACACTGGG
>CAZHDL010000047.1:6597-6913 GCA_964531045.1 uncultured Bdellovibrionales bacterium
CCCAGAAAAGATTTTGCTTGACCGTTCGTATTGTTGCCCGTGACAACTCAATTGCCTGAGCAATTTTTCGCAAGTCACCATGAAGCAAAGTGATGCCGGCTGACTCGATAGCAATATCTGTTCCAGTTGCCATAGCAATTCCCACATGAGCCTGCATGAGCGCCGGAGCATCATTGATACCATCCCCCACCATGGCGACTTTTTTGCCCGCAGTCTGAAGTTCCCGAATTTTTGCGGACTTTTCACTGGGCAATACTTCTGCGATAACGGTATGAATACCTGCCTCTTGTGCAATACGACGCGCTGCGCCTTCATT
>CAZHDL010000047.1:6923-8064 GCA_964531045.1 uncultured Bdellovibrionales bacterium
GTCACCCGTAAGCATAATGACCTCAATTCCCAGAGCCTGCAGTGTTTTGATAGCATCAACTGATTCGTCTTTTATAGTATCTGAAAGGGCGATAAGACCCACCCGCGCATCATTTCGTTCGACCACAATAACCGTCTTCCCTTCATTCTGCAAATTCGTAAGCACACTTTCTGTATCGCTCTTCTCGGGCTTATGGATGTAAAGAGACTGTCCTCCAACCCACGCTCTCACGCCTATACCCTCTAAGGCCTGAAACTCGGAAACCTCTCTATACTCCGCTCCAACCATCTCCATCCGTGTGACCACTGCTTCTGCCAAAGGATGTTCCGACATTTTTTCCACGCTTCCCGCAAAAGAGAGAATGTCTTTTTCGTCATATGCCTCATCAAGGACAATCACTTCGGTCACCTCTGGCTTCCCCTTCGTAATAGTCCCGGTCTTATCAAGCACAACTGTATCTACCTGACTAAGCAATTCGAGACTGGTAGCATCTTTCACCAGGATGCCGTGCTGCGCTCCTTTCCCAACACCGACGATAATAGCGGTAGGCGTAGCGAGTCCCAGCGCGCAGGGACAGGCGATGACGAGTACTCCTACAAAAGAAAGAATACCGTAGGAGAGAGCCAGTGTCTGACCGAGATAGAGCGACCCCACTCCTATCCAAAGGAAGAGCGACAGAAAGGCAATCCCGAGCACTACGGGGACGAAGATACTAGAAATTTTATCGGCCGTGGCCTGAATAGGTGCCTTAGATCCTTGGGCATTTTCAACGAGCGTGATGATCTGAGAGAGCATCGTATCACTCCCTACTTTTGTAGCTGACAGAGCAATGCTTCCTTGTTTATTCAACGTGGCACCGATAACCGCGTCTCCTGGTTTTTTATCTACCGGGAGTGACTCCCCCGTAATCATCGATTCATCAATTGCCGTACTCCCCTCAAGAATAGTCCCATCGACAGGAATCTTGCCGCCAGGTTTCACTATCACAATATCACCCACCACTACCTCACTTTGCGGTATTTCCATCTCTGTACCATCACGTTGCACCACGGCAGTCTTGGCCTGCAGATTCAGCAATTTTTCAATAGCTGCTCCAGTTTTTTCTTTCGAGCGAGTCTCGAGATATTTTCCAAGAGTCACA
>CAZHDL010000048.1:0-8008 GCA_964531045.1 uncultured Bdellovibrionales bacterium
CCCGCCTCTGCAATGCGAATGCAGCGTTGTACCACTTAACTACAGGCCCAATATCATATCTCCTTCCCTTACTCTTTGAGTTGTATCATAAAAAAATCCCTTTTTCAAGGGATTTCTTCCATGTGATCCACACAGTACCTCACGCCTAAAAAGGTGCACGCGGGAGATGGCTGAGAGTGTTACGTAACCTATTACGTAATAAATTACGTAATTCTAAAGAGCAGCCACCTCTTCGACATGATTCTCCAGAACGCTGTCGCCCTCTCCGAACAAAAACTTCGTACGGAACTTCTTGCCGGTCAAAAACACCGGGAGCCAATGAATATCATCCGGCCACATCTCGTCATAGGGAATAGCATCGGTGGTAAACCACTGGGGACGCATCTCTTCGGTCTCTCTCGGTTCTCCATCCCAACTCTCGACTCGAAACACATGCACCTCGAGGACATCTCCCCGCTTATCACGAAATTCAAACTCGTGGATACCCACTTCTTCCAGAGCGACGATATCGATGCCGCATTCCTCTTTTGTCTCACGCCGAGCGGCTTCCTCGATGGTTTCATCCCCCTCCACTTTGCCACCAAAACCATTCCAGCGACCGGCACCAAAGCCTCGTTTTTTCATCCCGAGCAGTATCTTATCTTCCTGCACCACAAGACACAGTGTTAGTATTTTTCTCATAATATTTTAGAGACCATACAAGATATAAAGGTGCCCAAAAAAAGCGACGAGGAGCATACAGAGGGCTGTCAGCAGCTTCTCCTTCCGAGAAACAGGAAGGAACATGCCAAACAAGCCAAGGAGCATTCCCAAGAGCCAATAAGAAGGCTGGAGAAAAAATGCTATCAGCACCAAAAGAAACCACCCGGGCATATTCGTTCTCATCTGTGCCAAGAGAGCAGCGTGCTTCATGGAAAGCTGTCCCGAAAAATACTCCAAATGCCTCCCTACCCAAGTATAAAAAAGGATATTGGCGACATGGCTGGCATTGACGACAAGAAACAAAGAAAGGAGTGCGCCTACCAAAACCTGATACAGCAAGAGGGCCTCTGGACTTGTCTCAATAAAAAATTGAAGAAAGAAAACAATACCCACTATCGGACCCGTTCTCAGTGCATGCAAAAAGGGATATTGATTCTTTTTGACGGCGTCAGCAAAGAGCGGGTTCAATTCGTAGCTTTCGACATCAACAAAACGAGCATAATACTTTCGATAGAGTTTTTGTCCCTGAAACGTCAGCCAGATATCAAGCGTAACAAGAACGAGAATGAAGAAAGGAGCGAACAGTGTTTGTAACAGAGAGGAAAACAGCATACAACGTCTTATTACGATTTAACTTTTTTATCCGTTCTTTCCATCAAGACTCCTCAAGAATAAGGCGCTTTTCAAAGGCGCCACGTTTCTCGCGTTTGGCCTTCTGTATCGCCACAACCTCTTCAATATTCCATCCTCTCTCGGCGAGAAGTGCAGTAATGACCTCAAAAATATCTGCCATCTCGTCAATACTCTCCGACTGCAAGAACTCGGCGACTTCTTCCTGTAACTTCTCTTTCAATTTTTGATGATATTCAACTTCATCAGCCAGATGGTACTTTGCCACCTCGCCCTTGGATTCGATAATCTCGATAATTTTATCCCGTACCAGTTTGTCGTAGCGCATACAAGTCTTTTACTTGCCCCTATTGTATCACACATCCGCCTGTGGTATATTCGAGGTGCGAGGACATGGGGATTGGGGTGCTTGGGTGTCAGCCATTGACACCATTATAAAAGCAACGTCTTTCTACCTCTCCCCTCCTCGCCTCCCTTCTACAGCGCGCGAAGCTGTACCGAGGCCCTATGGAACCCATGGGGCCTCAAAAATTTTCCCCGGGAGTCTTCTTTTTTTCTGGAAATAACCACCCTTCTTCCTGACGCAGGATGAGCATGAGCTCCTCAAAGTATTCACTGATTTCCGGCGAAAGCACTACCTTGTCTTTCTTACTCTCATACGCCATCTCAAGCGTAACTCCTTTTTCCTTCCAGGTGCGCCCGCCATCCAAATAAATTTTCAGTATCGGCTCAATCTTGTCGAGCGCATAGACAAAACGACTCTCCTTATCTTCTTTGGTCACATAGCCTCGGATAGCCGCATGCATCTCGGGCACTTCCGGAAACTCTTCTGCCAACCGGAGCGCTGCTGCATATTCTCGCTCTATTTTTGAATCAAGCAATCCCTGATCCTGACTGTACAGGTATGTGTCTCCCGCGTAGATTTCTACCAGATCATGGGCCAAGGCATAGCAAAACACCTTATCCCGATCAAGCGGAAGCTTGCGAGAGTCTACAATATACCAAGCAAGCATGGCGAGACTATACGAGTGCTCGACATCGTTTTCCCATCGGTCAGCCCCTCGGACACGAATCACTCGCTACACCCGTTGCAGCTCGTGAATAATTTTTGCAAACCCGAGCAACTTTTCCAGCATACTTATTCCATCGAAATAATTTGAATACCATTCTCCTCTATCTCTTCTTTTGACCAAAAAGCATAGAGGTCTTCCAGCTTAAATCTATTCACTCGTGTCACAAGTTTTTCTATCGTTCGTCCAGTATACTCATTTTTCTCCTTATTCCACTCTCGGAGCACCAAAACATCACCCTCGTTTACTTCGAAATCATTCAAACGAAGCTCGTACTTCTTTTTTCCAGAAGCAACCTGATCAAAGTATTCCGACCATAACTTTTTTTCTATTCTTGCCATACTTATATTTTCACTCCGAACTTTCTGATAATCTTCAGTTGATCACGAAAGGCAGAGTGCAGCGGCTTCGGGAGCTTGTCCGTACGGAACCAGCCAAGCTCCTCCATCTTGTCCGGCTCACCGATCTTCACTTTCTTCGGATCCACTTGTGCGACAAACAATAGCGCTATCCAATGCGTATCAACGGTGCCATTTTTCCGTAAGGCATTTCGCATACCGCAAAACTGGAGCTTCTTTGCCTTCACACAATATTCTTCACTAATCTCCCGCGTCACCGCCTCTTCCGGTGTTTCGCCAAATTCCATCGAACCAGATCCGGTGTCCCAGTTTCCAACCTCATCACGACAATTTTTACTTCGCTTGTGCATGAGAAAATTTCCCTGACCATCATGACAAAGGAAGACGCAGGTCACCCCGATAAAATCCACACCCTTCTTCAGATCGAGATTCTTTTTCATATTATTTCAGAAGATTCTCCTTCAGCTCTATTTTGCGTGTTCTGGAGCATTGATCATGCCGCAGCGCTTGTATTTGAGCCCCGAACCACACGGACAAGGATCATTACGCCCGATGACTTCCTGATTCACTATTGGGGTTTGCTTCGAAGCTTCTCCGGACTGTGTACTCCCTCCGCCAGCTACAGCCTCGCCCTTGAGTGTCGCGAATGATTCGATATTTTCACTGGCACCACGGAACTGCATTTCACGTGGTTTTTCTTGAGGAAGCGCCTCTGTCTTTTGCTCCACCTTGAGAATAGTCATGAGGTAGGTCTTGCGCACGGTATCCATGAGACCGAGGAACAAGTCGAACGCTTCCCGCTTGTACTCGATGAGCGGATCACGCTGACCATACCCCCGCAGTCCGATGCCCTGACGGAGATAATCGATTTCATCCAAATGATTCATCCACAGGGTATCAAGTGAACGCAGGTAGAGGGACTTTTGAATGGTGTTCCAGAGGTCCTTTCCTATCTGGATCTCTTTTTCCCGATAGATCTTTTTGGCTTCCCCGAGGAGGTATTCGAGTATCAGTCCTCGCTTTTCCACCTCATCCTTTGACCGATCATCCCGTATTGCCTCGAGCTTCTTCTGCGCCTCCACCTCGTGGAGCCCGGAAAACATAGCGTTGGCTTCATTGACAATTTCTTGCATATTCCACTCGCCTTCTTCGACGGCGGTATGGAAACCGATCACATGATCCAACTCCTCAGAAATCAAATGGAGCGTTTCGTTTTCAAATTGAACAAGCTCCAAGATAGTTCGTCGCTTGCGATACACTACCTCACGCTGCTTGTTCATGACATCATCATAGTCGAGAACGTGTTTGCGAATATCAAAGTTGAACCCCTCAATCTTTGACTGGGCACTTTCGATGGTCTTCGAAATAATCTTGTTCTGAATCGGCTCATCGTCGGGCAAACCAAGGGTCGTCATCATGCTCTTCATTTTTTCACCGCCGAAACGACGCATCAGCTCATCCTCAAGCGACACAAAAAACTGTGAAGCTCCAGGATCACCCTGTCGGCCGGCTCGACCACGAAGCTGGTTGTCGATGCGGCGCGCCTCGTGACGTTCTGTACCGATAATGAGAAGACCACCAAGCTCTCGGACGCCTTCTCCCAGCTTGATGTCTGTACCACGACCCGCCATGTTGGTGGCAATGGTGATAGCACCACGCTGACCGGCGTTCATGATGATATGGGCTTCACGCTCATGATTCTTGGCGTTCAACACCTCGTGGACGATACCTTCTTGTCGCAAGAGCGCACTCAAATACTCCGATTTTTCAATCGCTACGGTACCAACAAGCACCGGCTGACCGGTCGCGTGCACTTCCTTGATATGCTCTGTGATCGCGTGGAATTTGGCCTCTTCGGTTTTGTACACAATATCCGGCAGATCCTTTCTCGTCATCGGACGATTGGTGGGAATCTCCAAGACATCGAGCTTGTACACCTTGGAGAGTTCCTCCGCTGAAGTGGTAGCTGTTCCGGTCATACCGGAAAGCTTCTCATAGAGACGGAAGTAGTTCTGAAAGGTGATGGTGGCGAGTGTCTTAGACTCTCGTTGGACAGTGACTCCCTCCTTGGCCTCAATGGCCTGGTGCAGCCCCTCACTGTAACGCCGCCCCGGCATGAGACGCCCGGTAAAATCATCCACAATGATCACCTGATCATCCTTGACGACGTAGTCACGATCTCTTTTGAAAATAATATTGGCCTTGAGAGACTGTTCCAGATGGTGCACATACTGCACGTTACCGGAGGCATAGATATTTTCCATCCCGAGCAGGCGTTCCACCGAGTTCATGCCTTCATCGGTCAGGGTCACTACCTTCATTTTTTCATCAATGGCATAGTCCGTCTCGGGCTTGAGATGAGGAACAATTTTAGCAAAACGCTCATAGAGTCTCGTGGACTCACTGTCCGGCGCCGAAATAATGAGCGGGGTACGGGCCTCATCGATCAAGATAGAGTCCACTTCATCGACTATGGCAAAGTGCAGCTCTCGTTGCGCCATCTCTTCACGGGAAGAGACCATGTTGTCCCGCAAATAATCAAAACCGAATTCATTATTGGTTCCATAGGTAATATCAGCCTGATAGGCCTCTCTGCGAGCAATAGGGATGAGATTCTCCATCTCGACACTGACCTCGTCGGCATCTTCTACCGTCGAGGTATACCGATACGACACCCCCTGTGAAACGATACAGGCTGTCGTCAATCCCAGTGCCTCATAGACTTTTCCCATCCAATTACAGTCACGCTTAGCCAAATAATCGTTGACCGTGACCACGTGCACGCCCTTTCCAGTCAGAGCGTTCAGGTAGATTGGGAGCGTCGAGGTGAGCGTCTTTCCTTCGCCAGTTTTCATTTCAGCAATCTTCCCCTGGTGAAGGGCAATGCCACCCAAGAGCTGCACATCATAGTGTCGCTCACCGATCACCCGTTTGGCTGTTTCACGGACGACCGCATAGGCCTCCGGCAAAATATCCTCGAGGGAAGTCCCGGCAGCCAGACGCTGTTTAAATTCAGCTGTTTTTTTTTGCAACTCTTGAGATGAAAGCGCAGAAATACCTGCATCAAAGGTATTGATAGCTGCTACCGTTGGCCGCAAGCGGTCGACCTCGCGATCATTCGAGCCAAATAATTTTTCCAGGAAAGACATAGGGACAGAAGTAAAAAGTCAAAAGATAAAAAGCCAAAGGTACATTTCAAAATTGCTGACGATGACATAGCAGGAGTATTCTATCAAAAACACTCCTCCTCGTCAAAAGAAAAATCTCGTCAAAACAACGAGATTTTTGCTTTATTAAAGCCTCAGAATCGGGCGGATTCGTCGACCACCATTTTCTTTTTGATCGAACGATTGCCACGCAGCTTCAAATCACGATTGCGATTTTTCTTTTTATCAATCTGCACTTCAAGTTCATCGATCACTACATCGGTCGAGCCCTCGATACTGACCGTTTTTTCTTCAGCCCGATACAGATTATGCGGGGTTTTCACCATGACCCCAACCCGAAACTTCCCCTGCTTATCCTCTTCTATTTCTATCGAAAAATCACTGACCGGATCCACCAATTTCTCCACTCGCTCCAATCGCTTCAAAATATAGTCCCGTGTCCGATCATCGATATCCAACCCTTTGAATAAGAATCGCGTGTTCATAGCTTTTCTTTAGAGAATTAGAGTCCGTAGGCGGTCGAAAGCGTGGTGATGAAAAATGGAACAGCAAAAAGGAGACCAATGAGAGGAAGCACAAACATCGCAACCGTTCCAATCAGCGTCCACAAAAAATAACGGCGTGTCTTTTCTATAGACTGATAAATGCGCTCCAGCTTTTCGTCCTGTGCCTGCAATTTTTGTAAGAGTTCCGTATCCATATCTCTAGTATAGCACGGTGAAAAAAGAAAGAAAAAGACGGGTCCTCCCGTAGGAAAAACCCGTTACTACTCCATCTGACGATGTGGATCTTCTGGTATGCCGGGATCGCCAGGGTGAATTTCGCGCCTGAAGTTCCCGCCATCCCCCTGCTGCTGTACACCAAGAACAGACATCTGCGCCGGCAATTCATCCAATAGCGTGCTCGTATAGCGAAACCGAACGAGCCATGCTCTGTGACAAGCCGCCGAGCAAACCTTCATGCCATACAAATCAGGATATCCATCACCGAAATGAAACGAACTGCCACACTGTGGACAACGATACGGAAGTTCGGTCACAACAAAACCTCCTCGAAAAAAGAACATCAAAACCCGACAAACTGCACTTCTTCCTGCAGCTTGATACGGAGCTCATCTCGTACTCTTGTCTTAATCAAACTGGCTAAAGTCACAATATCAAGCGCTGTGGCATCACCGGTATTGATCAGGTAATTGGGGTGGATCGGACTGACCTGAGCGCCACCAATTTTCTTACCGCGCAAGCCCACATGGTCGATCAGCCAGCCAGCCGGTAATTTGCCGTCCTTGGACACATTACCGGTATCCTTTTCAAATTCTTTGAGGAGAGTTTGGTCCGTTACGAAAGGGTTCATGAAAAACGATCCCGCACATTTGGCCGACTGGGGATGTTTGGCCTCTCGCGTAGCAAGTGTTTCCGCCACGATACGTTCGAGCTCGGACTGCTCTCCCGTAACCAACTTGAGTTCAGCTGACAATACCACCAAGGAGGCATTTTTTTTGAATATACTGGTTCGATACGCAAACTCACACTCCGCTTGAGTATATTCATGAACCATACCACTGTGACGATCAAGCGCTTTCACCGACACCACGCTGTCGCCTATTTCCATGCCAAAAGCTCCGGCATTCCCTCGGACAGCCCCTCCGAAGGACCCCGGTATACCAGCCAATTTTTCCACTCCCTGTAGCGAAGCCTGACTGGCTGCCCTGACAACATCAAAAAGAGACATCCCGGCACCGGCCTGCATGTGTTCTCCGATAACCGTAATACCCCCACCGACGATTCTCACCACAATTCCCGAAAACCCCGTATCAGAAAACAGAATATTACTTCCTCCCCCAAAAACATAGAGGGGGAGCTTATTTCTTTCAGCATGATCAAATACCTCTGCCAATTCGAGAGCGCACGATGCTTCGGAATAATAACGAGCTTTTCCTCCGACCTGAAACGTGGTCAAGGGCGCCAATGGAACATTTTCTCGTAGCGTAATCATAGTCTGATTTTTTGTTTTTTTGGTCTATTTCTTTGCTAGGGAGTGAGATATTTCCCAAACATTCCCGGCACCCAATGTGATAATA
>CAZHDL010000049.1:0-3699 GCA_964531045.1 uncultured Bdellovibrionales bacterium
TGACTTTGGCGGGGCTGTTGGTGAGGGTGCCGGTGTTACTACTTCCAGAGCGATCGGTCGCGGTGGTACCGGACATATCATCCCCGTTGAACGACCACAGACCGACCAGACCACTGGTGAGCGACTCGTTTTGAGACTGGTTGACTGTGGAAGCACGTACTTGAAAGTACCAGTAAGCACTAGCAAACACCCCAATGATGAGGATGATACCCAACCATTGGAGGACTCTTGCTTTGGTGTAATCGTAGTGAGACATGCGTAATTATTTACAATTTCTAAACAATTTTCCTATCGGCAGACAGACAATAACTCAATTTCCCAATTTTAAAAATTATTGAATTGAAGCCTTGCATGAATCCGCCAGCTGACGGAGAAAATTGAACATCTCTTCCTAGTAAGTATACCAAAAAAACAGGACTCGGCCCAATGGACAAAGCCCTGTTTGAATCACTTCTCAATATCTCTCGAAACGATGTGCTATTTCGAGAGGTACTGATCAATCTTTGTTTTGAAGCCTTCGGTCGGTAAAGCACCAACTATCCGCTCACCAGTGACAGTTCCGTCATCCGCCAGTGTCCCGATGACAAAACTCGGCGTTCCGGAAACACCTACGGCACTCCCATCGGCAATATCCTTGGCAATTTCCTCTTTAACAGCATCGGTTGCAGCACACGCGGTGACACTTTTCACGTTAGCACCCACTTTACCAATCAATTCAGCCTGTTTGGCTTCTGGCATCCCCTTCCCGTTGGTCAGGGTATTTTCATAGAGTGCCTTTCCAAAAGCAAAGTAGGCAGCGTCTCCCTTTTCCTTGCGAACACACTCGGCCAAAGCTGCTTCTTCTGTCGCCTTGGGATCATGAAAAGAAAGCGGGAAATCGCGCGTTACAATGATGGCCTTTCCAGTATCCACATACTCCTTGACCAGGGTATCAAACGTGTCAGCATGAAAACGCTTACAGAAAGGACATTCAAAATCAGTGAACTCCACGATGGCCACCTTGGCCTTTTGTTTATTGCCCAAGATGGCATCATCATCAATAGAAGTGGTCACATTCACATCAACCGGATCAGCTGGATCGGCCACTGCCTGCTGATTGCCTGTCGGAATGGTTTTCACACCACCGACTCCCTGTGGCGCCAAGGTCAAAATTGCCCCGGAAATAATAAGGCTTCCCAAAAGCACCGATCCCGAGAGTAGCAGGGATTCCTTAGTAAGTCTTTTTTCCGGCATTATTACTTCCTGTACCGGCGAAACTGTTTCATTTTCCATAATCACTTTATATCGATAAATTATCTCCCTTAGTCTATCACGAAAAGATCCCTCACTCAAACAATTGTCCCTATCTCTTCTGTATTGTCTTTTTGCTTCTGCATCGCGACATACTCCTTGTACTGCGCCGCTCCCCACGAAAGCAGCTTCACAAACAGAGAAATAAAATTCTTATAGGCCAGCGCCTTCACCAGGCCATATATCGAAAGAATAAAGAGTGGCAAAAAGACGTCCTCCACACTCACCGTACCGGGTTGCAAAAACTTATGGAACAATACCAGCACCAATAGTGGATATACCAGCACGTGGAGGCGCTTCCAGTTTTTTCCTCCCAGGATCCTGTTAGCCCACGTATTTGATGTCAACAAAAGGGGCAGCGTCAGCATGTACGCTCCCAGCCCAAACAGGTACCGTGTCTCCATGGAAAATACATTCCCTGGCCAATACGGAGCAATAAGGTATTCAAACCAGTCCGGATCGATAAGGTAGCCCATCACGTGCACTGTGGCCAAATACCCCATAATAATACCCATCTCACGGCGCAGTCCCATAAGCTGGAGCAGAAGCCTCATGCGAAAAATCTTGGAAACCGGACTGAGAAAGAGTAGCCCCAAAAGGGCTGCCAGTGCCAACGACCCAAAATCCTGCCGCATGCCTGGAAAAAAGAAGCCGAGAAGCGAAAGGTGCGCTACCAGCAAAAGACCACGCTTTATCACAATAAAATGCTTCGCGAGAAAGGCACTCGCCACATCGTGAAGAAAAAACAAGAAATAAAGGAGTGACATCATAGACAATTCTCAGTGATTTAGGGAGTAGCAGAGCGGAAAAAATAGAGGAGAAGGAGCGTGAGAAGCATAACTTCCACTCCCCCGAGGAGAAGCGTCACCCACAAGATTTTTTTCATAGGGCTCTTTTCCGCCAACGAACTTCTCCATCATAGCGAAAAAAGGGAGAGAAGAAAAGAAATCCTCTTAGAAAGGAATGCGGAAATATGCTATTCTTGAGATACATCCAAACAAAAACATGAGCGATCCTATCATCGTGGTTGATAAGCTGCGCATTATCTACAATCAGGGGAAATCAAACGAGACCCGCGCACTGGAAGAAACCAACCTCACTATTTACCCGGAAGAGTATGTTATCATCTTCGGCCCGTCCGGCTGCGGAAAATCAACACTCCTCTACTCCATATCCGGACTGCAGTCCCCCACCTACGGAGACGTGCTCATTTCTGGTACATCTATAGCCGAAATGACCCGAGCAGAAGAACTGGAACTTCACCAAACCAAGCTGGGTATGGTTTTTCAGGCGTTTTACCTCATTTCTTCTCTCAATATTCTCGACAACGTCTGTCTTCCCAAAGTCTTCCGCGGTGAACCTCCCAAAGAGCGAAAACAGGTTGGTATTTCCCTCCTGCGACGCTTTGGTATCGCTGAACAGGCGGACAAATTTCCCAATCAACTTTCCGGCGGACAAAAACAACGCGTAGCCATTGCTCGTTCCCTTGTCAACAATCCGGAAATTATCCTAGCTGACGAGCCAGTCGGTAACCTCGATAGCGAAAGTGCCGAAAACGTTTTGAAGATTTTAAAAGAGCTCAACACGGTCGATCACAAAACCGTCATTATGGTGACGCACAATCCGGAACACCTCGTCTATGCTGATCGAGTCATTCATATGAAAGATGGTCGAGTCATCAAGGAAGAGGTCTTCAAGGAAAAACGGCCCGTGGAAGCCAAGAAAAAACCGGAACTGGTCGAAAGTCAGGAATCAAGCGAGCTCAAAATGCTCATGACATCGTTTAAGAGTCTCCTCCCACAACAGGTTGATGTCCTTCTGGTTCCCTTCAAGGCCAAGCAGCTGCTTGCTCACCTCTTGTCTCAGCTATCAGAAGAACAGGTCAGCATGGCCGAGGCCTTCCTGAAAGAACTGCTCTTCAAGAATATCGATACTCAAATTTTCAAAGAACGCCTCGACCTCGACCTCGAAGAGGGTGGCGCGGGCTGGAACCGTATGCGGGCCGACTCCTTTGCCGAACGGACTGAAGAAATCCTCACCCAATCACAGCAACTCAAGCTTTCACCAGAAACGGGCGCTGTCATCCTGGAAGAATATCTGACAAAATTCTTTCACCTCAAATTGAGCGCTGAACAAAAAATTCGTCTTCAGGCTGTTCTCAAGCTCCGACTGGAAAGCAAAATCGGACAGCTCGAAATGCAGAAACGTTTTGATACCCGGGTTTCTGAAGATGGTGTCGGCCTGCACAAAGGCACTGCCGAAAAAATGGTGCGAGAAATTGAAATTATTATGCTCCTCAAATACAGCTAATCTATGCGTTTTTTTGATATTCTCAAACTTTCTATCCGTATGTTCAAGGCTCGCACCATGCGAACCCTCTTGACCATTCTTGGTATGTCCGTCGGTATC
>CAZHDL010000049.1:3709-7965 GCA_964531045.1 uncultured Bdellovibrionales bacterium
GTTTCTCTTGGATATGGTCTCCAGCGGACCCTCCTCCAGAAAATCACCACTTCCGATGCCTTGGTCACCCTCGATGTTACCCTGGGCAAGGCAGAGGATGTCGCCCTCGACAACACGGTCATCGAAACCCTGCGCACCGTTCGTGATGTCGTCGATGTCATTCCCGTATTGGAACTGTCCGGTCAAGGAAAGTTCGGCGATATCACCCTTGATGTCAACACGGTCAGTTCATCCGCCGGACTGCTCAAATCAGAAGGAGTGAAGATCGCCTATGGGCGCCTCTTTACCGAAGAAGAAGCTAATAAGATTGTCATCACCAAAGCGGTGTCCCAGGTCTTTGGCACTGCCCCGGAAGAAATGCTTGGCAAAACTGTTTCTCTTACTCTGTTTCAAAACGACGCCACCGGCCAAGTCAGTCGTAAAAATTCCTTTACCCCAAAAAATACCTACACCATCTCCGGTATTTCTGACGGCGATGAAAATACCGTCTACCTCTCCCTGGATTCTCTCGAAGGATTCCCTCTTGAAAATTACACCAAACTCAAAGTAAAATGCGCTTCCACACAGGTACTCGACCAGGTGCGCCAAGAAATCGAACAGAAGGGCTTTGCCGCTTCATCCATATCCGAAACAATTGATCAGGCGAACAAAGTCTTTAGCGCGATTCAGATTGTTCTCATGGTCTTTGGTATGATCGCCCTCATCGTTTCGGCTATCGGTATGTTCAACACCATGACCATTGCCCTCCTCGAACGCACCGAGGAAATCGGTATCATGAAGGCCATCGGTGCTTCCCGTGGCAGTATCTCACTCATGTTCGTCATGGAGTCCACACTCATGGGATTTCTCGGTGCCTTGGGTGGCGTCATCCTCGGTATGATTGAAGGTGAAATCATCAATTTTTTCATCAACCTCATCGCTACTCGTTTTGGCGGAGAATCAGTGGACCTCTTCTATAGTCCGCTCTGGTTCGTCATGACCGTCATCGCCTTCGGTGCGTTCGTCGGATTCATGACAGGTGTCTTTCCGGCTCGCAAAGCCTCTCACATCGACACACTTGACGCCCTCCGATACAAGTAACACCTGTCGTACCCATCAGAAAAAGCACAGCCATCTGGCTGTGCTTTTTCTGATGAACTCGTAACGACGTAGACAAGGTTGCGCCAACTTTTTCTTACACTGTAAACGCTCTTTCTAATACGTTGAGCGGAGCGCGTTTATAATCACCACCGCGTCGATGACTTCCTGTAAAATCGCCCCTTCCAGGACTGGGATGAGACCAAAAAAAGCCAGTACCATACAAAAAGAAGAAAGACCGATACCCAGTACGATACTCTGGAGCGCTACCGCGTATGACCGACGACCGATATGGATAGCATCCCGAATGCTCGAAGCATCCCGACCAAGTAATGCCACATCGGCCGCTTCGATGGAAGCGCTGTTTTCATTGCCAGAAAACACAATCCCCACATCTGCTAAAGCGAGAGCTGGGGCATCATTGACACCATCACCAATCATCCCGACAAGTTTTCCCTCTTTTTGATACCGCGCCAAAAGCGCCACTTTCTTATCGGGAGTAGATTCGGCATAGATAGGCAAATGAAACGCCCCGAGTACCCGATCCGCATTTGCTTTTTTGTCCCCTGTCAAAATACCAAAGGTATAGCCCCGTTCACGGAGATATGCAAACACCTCTGAAACGTCCTCTTTTAACTCATCATCAAAAAAGAAACGAGCGATAGATATCCCCTCGTGAGTCAAATCCACCGAGAGCCCCTGTGACACACCAGGAGTTTTCACCACACCAAAACGACTTCCTTCTATCGTTCCAAAAATACCCTCTCCTAATTTTTCTTCGACCGCCGTCGCATGAGGCACAGCCGTATGACAACGTTCGCCCTGCTCCTTCACCAAAGAACGCGCCAACGGATGAAAGGAATGGCGCTCCAGAGCCGCCGCCAAATCAAGCGCCTGATCCGCATCGAGACCCCGATCCAAAAGCTCAATGCGTTGCAGTTTTGGTTCACCCAGTGTCAGCGTTCCGGTCTTATCAAAAAAGAATACTTTCGTCTTGGCAAGCAGCTCGAGGACATACGGACTCTTGATGATGATATTTTTTCTTGCTGCCTTGTTGAGTCCGCCGATAAAACTCATCGGAGCAGCAATCAAGAGCGGGCATGGTGTGGCGATGACGAGCACGGCCAAAAAGCGGTTCCAATCATCAAAGATAACATAGGCAACAACCGCCAGAGCCAGAGAAAAGACCGAAAACCAAATATTGAACCGTTCTGCCAAACGAGAAAGCGGTGAGGGATGTTTTTTCCCTTCTTCCACCAAACGAAGAATCTTGCGATAACTTGAATGTTCAAAGTCACCCCGTACCCGAAGTAATAATTCCTCCCCGACGTTGATGCTGCCACTCTTCAGTAATTTCTGCTCTTCATAGAGTACCGGCTCCATCTCACCGGTCAGATTCGCTTCATTCAAGAGTGCTTTTTTCGAAAGAAGATACCCATCAAAGGCCAGCATCTCATTGGGTCGAATAAGGAGAACATCGTCTGACTGGACACTTTGCAGTGGCACCTCCGTTTCGTGTGCCCCATGTTTCAAAAGCACTGTTTTCGGTAACGCTTCAAACAGCCCCCGCAGCGTCTTTTCCGCCCGCTTGGTACCATAACTTTCAAGAGCAGCACTGACTGCTACCATAAACGCAATGACCGATCCCGAAAGCCATTCCCGCAACACCAGGGCTGCTACCAACGTAATAAAGGCCAGATAATCAAGACTCCACTTTCCTACCATCAAACGCTGCCAAGACTCCGTCGTGAGACGAACAAGACCAATGACGATAGCCGCCAAGAAAAAAAATGGCTGCGAAGCAATGAAAGCAACGGCAATCAGTGCCAGCAAAAAGACAGGGAGTCGAAATTCACGACTCAAAAAAAGATCCATGATGCCAATCATATTTTTGTTTTGTGCCACTACACTTTTTTCTTGTTTGTTGGTGGACGTTCTGTTATCCGGACATTCTCGACAAAGCCCGCCTCATGACGACGCAATTCCCGTTCATCGGCCCGCAGACGACTCTCCAGGAAATCAATCTCGCGTTCTTCACGCCGCAACTGCCGCAGGAGCCACAGCATCATCGCTCCCAGAATACCAAAGGAAACCAGACTGCCACCAATGACATAGAGGAGCGGACTGGAAAGCGTACTGACGCCATCACGGAACTCATCCCAATACGTATCCCGTGACTGCCCATCATCCTGCCACTGTCGACACTTCTCTCTATACGGAGTGAGGGCCTGCTCCACGGGAAATGCCTCGTGCGTCTTACTGGCAGTAGCAAAAAATGAGAGTGCCGTATCACAGTGTCTCTCAGAAAAAGCAGCTAACCCGGCACGAAATGACTGGCCGTACATACCTTCTTCGGGAAGAATCCGCGCCTCCAGAGCGATTTTCTTGACAATATCAATGGGTAAGGCGAAGGCAAAATTGTCTCCGGCCGTTCTGGACAACTCATCTGTTTGAAAGGTTACCATCCCAAGTACTTCTCCCCGCCCATTAAACAACGGCCCCCCGCTTGACCCCTGCGATACCTTGGCATCGGTCTGAAAAATCTTGAGTGCTCCATCCTGGGTTTGCTTGATGGCGCCGACTACCCCACGAGTAAAGGTTGCTTCCGATGGGTCTCGTTCATTGATTTCCGCTGTTCCGGGAAAGCCAAAGATAAAGACCTTGCCCCCTACTGATAATTCCTCGACCCTCCCAAGCGACAGGGCTGGTAGGTTCTGCGCATCAATTTTTATCAATGCCACGTCTCGTTCGTCATCCAGAAACTGATCGTTGACGGCCACTATTTCGGCAGCAAAGCCACCCGACAAAAGTGTTTCCATTTTTGTTTCCTTGGCGCCTGGTCTCAAAACCGCAATATCATGGGTCAAATCAAATTCACTCTGTTCAATAATGTAGCGGAGAATCTCCCGGAAAAAACCCTGGCTGCCCTCTTCCGCCAAAAAGGTGTCCATTTCTTCCTCACTCAATAAAAGTGCATTTTCGAAAACTGCCGAAAGAGCACTCTCCGAAGCCAGTGTTGTTTTTATCGTTTCAAGTGATACCACGTGAGCATTGGTAGCAATATAGCCATCCGGATGAATAATAAATCCGCTCCCCGAAAGATACTCATCCACCGGCACCTCAGTGTACCGATCGGGAATGACGGCCACCAGATGCCGCCGCACATCCACTTTGACCGC
>CAZHDL010000050.1:0-335 GCA_964531045.1 uncultured Bdellovibrionales bacterium
GGCGTCTGGTGGGTGTAGTAGGATTCGAACCTACGACCGTTGGCTTAAGAGGCCACTGCTCTACCAACTGAGCTATACACCCATGTCTTATCTACCAACTGAGCCCCGCCCGAACGTACCGTTCGGTACGGGCGGGTATACACCCATATTTCAAAACAAAAAACGTTGCAAGTGAACGCAGAGCGATTGTAACAAATAAGGCCTTGTCAGTCAACTAGCATCCAAAAACAACTCTCCCGGCCAGCCAGGACTGACCGTCGCCAAACCATCCTCTCGAAATACCACGTATTCCGCTCCCCATTCCTCTGAAAGAAGCGGGTATGCCTCGAAAGGAG
>CAZHDL010000050.1:345-7861 GCA_964531045.1 uncultured Bdellovibrionales bacterium
ATCGGCGTCAAAAGCACTTCCAGCCAGGGCAGCCGCTCCCACCACCGCGGCAATGGGTTTTTTGCTCTGTGGGTTCACAATATGGTGCCATTTTTGCCAGCGTCGTTTAAACGTATCAGAAACTGCCACTGCCTGATATTTGAGCTCCAGCGTTCCAAAGGCCGTATCTGGCCTCCCGGGGTATTCAAGAGCTATCCGATAGGGGCTACCATCTCGTTTGGATGTTCCATACATATCCCCTCCTCCCTCGACCAAAAAATACCGAAATCCCAGCCGTTCCAGTACACTCCCGACCAGATCAATACAATACCCCTTACCAATGCCTCCCAAATCAAAGGCAACCGGTCCATCAAGTGTGAGTGTCGTACGAGTAAGTGACCACTGAGGGAGAGAAAAGTTCTCCGGAGCAAGAGACACTCCGGGAGGTGGAGCTATCCCATACCCCGCTCGCTCGAGCAGCCCACCAACGGCTGGGTCATACAAGCCACCAGACAGATGACGCAATCGATCGGCCCGAAACAACATAACAGAAAATGGTTTCGAAATTTCATACACTCCCGGTGTGGCCTCCCGAAAACGATTCACTTCACTTGCTGGAAGAAAACGAGAAAAGCGATTCTCAAACGAGACTACCTCGTCAAGAATCGCTTTTTTTTGTTCGTCCGTGAAGACATCATGATCAACACTGACGCTCCACTTGGTACCCAGTGCGGGAAAGGAAAATGATTCCATGAAAAGAAATCGTCTCCTGAGATTAGAGATTGGCCTTCAATTCAACCAATGACATATTGAACGCATTGGTGGTGAGAGATGACCCTCCCACTCTGTCAACCGGTGCAAGCTCCGCAAGCTTCTTCCCAACCAAGACCTGTGGCAATTCGGCCGCAAAAGCTTCTTGACGTTTCTTGGAAATCTCATTCACTGCCAAGACATCCACCGTCACACCAGTCACTACTCCCTCGCTGTTTACCATGACGTTGAAACCAACCTCGTCCTTGCCGCTCGGATTCTGATACTCTGTCTTTGAGGTCAACTTCTTCTCGGTTGCCTTCATGTTTGTATCATCAGTTCCCTTGGTATTCTTTGGAGCAGCTGTCATTTCTCCGGTCTCTTCCGAACCGGTCATCTTCCAAAACACCAATGCTCCTGCCACCACGAGAACTCCTACAAACGCCAGTACCTTACCCATATTTTTGATAAAAAAAATTATTTATTGCCTTTCCAGTATACCATACGAAGCCACTTGGGCAACCCTCCCGCATCCATTGACTCCTGGCTTCTTTTGGGCTATAATTTAGTGGTATTTCAGCGCTCGTAGCTCAGTGGATAGAGTACCTGGCTTCGAACCAGAGGGTCGGGGGTTCGATTCCCTCCGAGCGCACCACTCAATTAAAAAATCACCCCACGGGTGATTTTTTATATCGTTCCATTTCCATATCGTTCAATAAACTCACTTGGTACTCGCCACCACTCCGGACGGGTACGCGTCTCGCCTTCCTTCCAGTATCCCGGCAACACTTCATCCTGCCAAGGCCCGACATAGATAGCAAAATGAAGGTGCGCTTCCCAATACCCATTTTCCGGGGTAAAGGCCTCGCCAATAAACCCCAGTGGCTCACCGCAAGCCACCTTCTCTCCTATACGCTTAAAGCTGGTGCCCAGGTGAGCATAGAGAGAATAAAATACTTCTTTCGAACGCGGACGCTTATGTCGTATGATGACGATATGTCCCCAGTTCCCCTTTTCTTCACTGCCCGGATGCAAAGCAGCATACACCACGGTGCCCCGCCCAATAGCACGCACGTCCGTCCCGGCCGGTACAGCACAATCCTCTCCCAGATGCACCCCCCAAAACGTGCCATTGTGCTCCGTGCGCTTCCCAAAAGACGCCCTATTCACACGATAGGACTCGAGAGGAAAAATAACTGCCGGAGTATTCAAATACGCCATAGTGTTTCTTACTTCTTTTCGTGATCAAGCGTACGAACGATATCGCGCATAAACAGAACGCTTACCAAAAAGGCCAGTGCTCCGATAAAACGAAGACTCTTTCCTAAGAGTACCATTGTCATGCCCTGATTGGCCGCATACAGTCCGACAACGTCAGCCAGCATAACACTCGCCGCTGCTAGGACAAAAAACTTGTATGCCCAGTCAAGCTCTTTTTCCACTCGCCACACGATACCGATGGCAAAAACCAACACCAACGACAAAAGGAGTATCGTCAGCACATCGACCCCCAAAAACAACATGTCTGTACTCATAGGTATGTATGATACTTTATTCTTATCTCCGGATAAACCCCGCCTTGAGCAGTTCCCGCGCCATCACCGCTCCGTTTCCCCGGAGCATGAGCAAAAACTCTCTAATGAGGAGCGAGACCCAAGAAAAGGCTGATACCAAGGCCGCAAAAACAATCCATCCCAGATTTCGAATGATATCCGAATAACTGATACTTTGTCCACTCGACAGGGAAATAAGCGGGGTCTCCATAACGGTAAAGGAAGCTGTCCGACTGATGCTCAAGGCGTCAAACAACACCTCCACCTGTATCACGTACGTGCCCGGAGCTATATACATGGGGATAGGCACATCTTCTTCGATAACCCCTCCTTCTTTGATGAAAATCTTTTCCGTCTTAGAAAAAACGACTCCTCGGTCTTCCGTAAGAACACTGAACCGCACAGGCACCACAATATCAGTGTATCGCCCAACCAATTCCTCAAGAACCAGACGCACAAAAAGACTTCCGCCCTGGAACACCCTCATCTGATCATTGGCAACTGCCAGCGAAAACGAAAGTGGTGCCTCAACAGGTAGTTCCTCCTCAGGAAGAACGCTCTCATTCGTTCCTTTCCCCTTCTTGCCGGACTGATTTCCACTACTCTCATCCTTCAAAATATCAAATCGAAGTGTTGCCATAGCAAAACGAGCGCTGTCATTAGGATCGGTCGCTGTGACTGTAAAGACATGACTACCCGACGTCACACCATACGGCGGTTTCCATTCCCAGTAGCCATTGGCATTCGCTGAAACCTCGGCAATAAAACTTTGGCCGATAACAACCAAGATGGTCGCATTGGGCATACTGGTTGTTCCCGAAAAAAGCGGTCGGCGATTACTCACACGAGGTCTTCCTTGATAAGAATCCACCCCTCTTCCTGCAAACGAAACGATCGTGACCGCTGGAGCCGCTGCTGTCACTTCACAGGTAGCGGGTGTTGTTACCGAAACAGGTACTGACGTCGCAAAACCAGGAGCCATTGGCCCATTAGCTGTCACTTCATACTGATAGGTAGTATTCACCACCACATTCGTATCTGTATAGGCCGAAGCAACCAACCCGGTCACCAAGGCTGCACTCTCCCGATCAATATCGTACGTATAGGAGTTGGTATCATCTGCCCAATCAAGAGCCACACTCAGCACACCTGTCGTTTCATTACAGTCAGCCGTGGCAGTCACCACGGGTTGAACAGGAGCAGCCAACACAGTAGCGGTAATAGTAATAGTTTCATCCGCCAGCGCTCGAAACTTCTGGCGCATATCGTATGACAACAGCCCCGGATCAAAGAAGGCCAGCACCAAATACACTCCCAAAAAAGAAGTGAAGGCCATGGCGTGGATTTTTATTACTCTCCGCACAAAAAGACGGCGAGTCCGTGCCGCGTTTTCCATGACTCCAGTATAGCATGCTACGCTCCCAATTTCAGTACATCAATCACTTTGCCATTGATCACAAAATCGTCTTCTTCCGTCAGAAAAATCGGCTTGTGCTTTTTGTCAGTTGATTCAGGCAAAAGAACGATATTTTTTCCGTCTACCGTGCGGTACGTTTTGACCGTAGCCATCCCATTGATCACGACCAGTACCCTATCGCCATTGTTATAGTGCTTCCAGGTTGAATCAACGAGAATAAAATCACCACTCTGAATCGTTTTCCCATTGACTCGTGCCTTGTTCATGGAAGTACCCGACACCTGAATAGCAAAAACGTTGCGACTATCCTTCACGATGCGCTTTGATACCTTGAGGTACCCCTCGATATACTGATCAGCGAACATCGTGGCGGCTCCGGCATTAGCCATGCCAAAAACAGGAACATCGAGAAAGCCATCCTTGGTCACGCCCTTGAGGGTAATGCCACGATCTTCGGAGGTGCGCTCAATATAGCCCTTTTCCTCGAGTTCATTCAAGTAGATGAAAAAACTGCGAAGGCTCTTTAGTTTCAAGCCCAGTTTCCCCGACATTTCCTGAATTTCTCGCACCGTCGGCATCGTGCCGTTTTCGGAGAAAAATTGCTTGATGGACTGCAAAACGATTTGCTGTTTTGGCGTTAAAATTTTCATATACTTTTGTTTACACATATTACACTTCAAAGTATACACTAACCGAAAAACACGTCAACTCCTACTTTGTCTACTATCAAAAAACCGCCCCAGAAGGGGCGGCTTACTGCGATTCTGCTTTTTAATTCTCAATCTCGTAGGTCAGGGTCACCTGTACCTTGGTTGACTGCGTTCCAGGTTCCACTGCTGGAGCCATATTTGCTTTGGCCGACATCTCAGAAACATCTCCTCCCATACCATAGTATGGCATGCTTGGATTGGTATTCTCATACAAAGTCACGAGTTTCCCCAGTTTGAAACCGGCAGCTTTGGCGAGAGACTTTGCCTTCTTTTTCCCTTCTGCTATAGCTTCTTCTCGAGCTTCTGCTTTGACAGCGCTGTCATCATCTACCACAAAACGTACTTCGGAAACTCCGTTGGCTCCATTTTCTACGACACCTGAGAGTAGATCTCCCAGTTTGGCACTCTCACGCACTTTCACTTCGAGCGTCTGCGTCAGATCATAGCCACTGATGGTGGGTGCTGGGCAATTTCCCCCCACACAAGAGCCGTAGGTATATCGTGGAGACAAATTATACTGAAGCGTCTTCAAATCATCACTTGCCACCCCTTGATCCTTCAAAAAAGCATTCACTCTGTTCATTTTTTCCGTATTGGCCGTCTGTACCTCTGCAACGTTTCTGCCACCGTTGGTTGTGACTGTCACAGAAAAAGTAGCCAGATCCGGAGTCGCATCAATCTCCCCTACTCCATCTACGGAAAAAGTTCTCGTCGGATAGGTAGTATCTACCGAAACTTTGTACTGATAAGAAGCCATCACCGCCGCCACCGCTACCAAAACAAACGCCCCCGCTTTTACCATGCGTACGATACTATCTGCCATATGATTTTTTGAGAAAATTAGATCACCTCCAGTATACTGTGTTCTGGCAGCAATGACAAAACCGACCCTGTTTGAGCCGGTTTTCCTTGTCTGCCCCGATTACAGGCTGGCCTGAAGTTTTGGCAAGGCCTCGTTGAAAGCATCCGTCGTCATGGAAGACGTCCCTACCTTGTCGATAGCTGACAGCTCGGAGAGCTTCTTCCCCTGAAGGAGCGTGTTGATTTGCTCGTTGAATTCCTTTTTCTTCTCTGGAATCTGATTGGTTTCATCATCGAGTGTCTCTATCCGCTTGATCATTCCCGATTCATTGACCGTCACCACAAACCGCAGCACATCTTTGTAGTCACCAGGAGTATCGTATGAGACAACCGCACTGACTGATTTTTCAACCATCGCCTCGTTGTCATTCTTGAGAGGTGTCGCTGCCATGTCGCCCTGTCTCGAGGACTGCAACATATCCTTTGTATACCTATAGTACACGAACACGCTGATCACAAGAATCAACCCCACCCCAAAAAGCACACTCTTTTTTGTTTTGAGCATATTTTTGTATTTGTATCTTCCACTTCAAAAAAACAACACTACATCTGCATCATCCCTGAAATAAAACCGATCACGACCGTAGTCGCCACCAAGAACGCACTCACCTGCCCAAACTTTTTGGTTGTCATACAATAAATTAATTATTTATTTTCTTCAGTATACTCCTTTTTCACAAAAATGAAAAATGAACACTGATTTCCGAAGCTACTCTTCCTCAAGATTATGAGCAACGTAATTCTTCCGAAGACGCTCCCAGATTTCCAGTGCATGCTGTTTTGGCTGCATGATATCCTCTGGATTGAGAAATCCTGACTCCATGAGAAATACGAGGGCGTCGAGGTTGGCTCCACCCACAAACACATACTTTTCTAAACCATGCTTTTTCAATTCCTGATAGAGCTTCACTTGTTCGAGATAAACCGTATCCTTACTCTTGGTCAGCCCTTCATCTCCAAGTGTCAAATCCATGTTGGGAGCAAACAAACGTTTCGTCCGATTGATAGCCGTTTTCAGATGTCGATCACTCTGCTTATTCCACTGTGCTTCAGTCATCTTACCCAAGGATTTAAGCAAAGTCGGACCCTTCATAGCGCTGTCATAAAATGCCATCACACATTCCTGGTAATTACCACCCTGTAGCTTTCTCTCCATAGCCCGAACATAGTGTGGGTGCGGCGGCGACGCGTAGCCAAACGCTTCTTGCGATACGACATCCTGATTATTCATGGCGCCACATTCTGAGAAAATATCGGACCGGCCACTGCCCATATGACGAAACATCCGCAGTGGGATCTTGGACTTATTTTCATTTTGGAGCGCATGTCCCTCGATTTCATGACCGAGGGTGATGGAAATAAGCCCGGTGATGGATTGCAGATCCTTGCCGCACTTCACCACCTTTTGTTTGCCATTTACCGACGCGTTTTCATACTCCTCCCGCACGACAAACTGCCATTTGTTGTCTCCGGCCGGCCCCGGGCGTTCTTTGACATACTGCGACGCTGGTTCAGCGCTGAGTAGCCCATAGGCTCGGAGCGTCTCTTCTGCATACTGAATAATCTCTTCTTCGCCAAATGTTTTCTCTTCAAGCCTCTCCTGATTCAAGCCCTTTTCGCGGATACCAGCCTCCTTTGCCACGATACTCGCTACATACTCATCCTCAAATTGGGAGGCAAATTCAGATAATTCCCGCCCGATTTGCCGACGCATACCAGTATCGTCATACTCAGTCGTCGCACCAAACACAAACTTATCATAGCGCGTGAGCATTCTGGCGACATCTCCGGTATCAAGCGTCTGATCAAGGAGCTCCTGTTCGTCCGCACTCAATCCCTCTTCGCCCAGTGACACTCGCTTCTTTACCAATCCCAAAGCATCTTTTTTGAGTCCAACAATCATTTCATTGATGCGCGCCCGATACAGACCGAGTATACCCCTCAGCACCTGGGCAGCCCGCTCTCCGGCCACTACACCATCGGCTCCTAGGTCATATTTTTTGATCTGTTCTCTCAACTTCTGCAAGGCCTTCAGTTTTCCCAGTGTCTCTTCTGGTGTAAGAAGGAGCGACATCGGCCGCGGTACTTCTATGGTATCCGTCCGATCAGCACTCACACACACCCGTTGAAACTGTTCAAACTGACGCTGTTCGCTATATTTTAACGACCGCCCCGACAAATCACTGCGCACTTTAGTCTCGAGTCCCGCAAAGGCCGGCGCACCCTGGTAGAGTGCCCGCTCAGCT
>CAZHDL010000051.1:0-7738 GCA_964531045.1 uncultured Bdellovibrionales bacterium
CGGTGGCTCGTCGTACCGAAGGCAAGTATATCGATGTGGATATTGCCCGTCAGAGCATGGTGCTCTTTGAGGAGGGGAGGGTACGAGGACAGTTCACGGTTTCTTCCGGCAAGCCCGGGATGGATACTCCCAAAGGGACATTTTCCGTGCAGAATAAAGCACCACGACCCTGGTCTCAGGCATATGGACTCTACATGCCATACTGGATGGCGTTTACGGCTGATGGCAAGTTTGGTATTCATGAGCTACCCGAGTGGCCGGGTGGCTACAAGGAGGGAGCCAACCATCTGGGTCATCCGGTGTCACATGGGTGCATCCGGCTGGGAGTGGGGGCGGCCCAAGAAGTATATGAGTGGGCGGATATGGGAACACCAATCGTTATCCACTAAGAAGCAGGGGATTTCCCTTTTTCCCTCTGACTCTGCTATGCTGGAATTGTTAGGATTTTTCCTAAAAAGCTAAGAAGCTACAAGCTGAATTTTATGCTTTGCCCCTTCTGTAATCATCCGGAAACGAAAGTGGTGGATTCGCGCGAAACCCAAGAGGGTCGCGCTATTCGTCGGCGTCGCGAATGTGAGAAGTGTGCAGCACGGTTCAGTACGTACGAAGAAGTGGAAATATTTCGTTTGCTCATTGTGAAAAAAGGTGGACGCAAGGAGGAGTATGATAAAGCAAAAATTGAAAAAGGTTTGCGGCGGGCTTTTGAAAAGCGTCCGAAAGCGGAAGAAAAAATTGAAAAAATTCTTGGAGAGATAGAGTATACCCTTCATGAGAAGCAGGTGTCGGAAATTGAGAGCCGAGAGATTGGAGCACTGATCATGGAAAAATTGAAGGCTGTTGATGAGGTGGCCTATATTCGTTTCGCCTCGGTCTACAAATCATTTGGCAGCGCTGAAAGTTTTCTCAAGGCGTTACAAAAACTGAAGTAACCAGTCTGCTCAGGGGGGTGCCGGAAGGGATGACCGATGTTTCGCTATCGGGTATGGAAAAGGATGAGGTTTTTTTGCTGGGAGTACTGTCGTATGTGGTCGGTGTGGCCGCCGGATCTTTTTTTCATGTGAGTTTACCTCTCCTTCTTTTGCTGGGGGCTTTTTTTGTGGCTATCGGTGTAGTTTTTCGATCACACGTGGCGCTGTGGATAGTGCTCTTTGTTGTACTTTTTGGGGGCGGAGCAGCGTTTACGGAGCAGGAACGAAGCGCCTTTGCTACGCTGTCAGATATTCAGGAGGTCGTCACTGGGAGAGCGCGCGTGCTTGTTGATACGGAGGAGAGGGATTTTTATCGTCAGGCGATACTGCGTTTTGAATCCTGCCTGAGCGACAATTGTCCGGATACAAAAGTTTTGTGGCAGGCGCCATTTTCAGTGCGCGTGTCCGCTGGGATGTTGGTGGATCTCGAGTGTCGTTTGGTGTTGCCGAAAAATTTTGATGAAGCGTTTGATTATCGGATGTTTTTGGCCAAAGAAGGTATCGGGTACCTGTGTGTGGAGGCTACTCGAGTGGAAGTGGTGCCCATTGATACACCAGGACGAATCCGGTCGGCCCTCTATGTACCCAGACGAGCACTTGAGCGAGCACTATCTGCCACGATCAGTGAACCGGAAGCGGGTTTGGCCAAAGGATTGCTCTTAGGGGGTGATAATTATCTCCCCCGTGCACTCAAAGAATCTTTTACTCGGGTAGGGCTGTCGCACATGGTGGCGGTCTCGGGGTACAATATCACTATCATTGCCGAGCTTATCCTGTGTGTGGGACTGCTGGTGGGGCTGTGGCGCAAGCAGGCTGTGTGGACAGCTCTGGTGGGCATTGTTTTCTTCATCATCATGATCGGTATGCCGGCCTCAGCCGCGCGAGCTGGGACTATGGCCGGGATTGTTTTTGTGGCGCTTCAGGTGGGTCGTTTAGCACATCCGACCCACGTACTCCTGTTTGCTCTCGGAGCGATGCTTTGCTTTCACCCGCTGCTTCTCCGGTATGATCTTGGATTCCAGCTGTCTTTTTTGGCGACGCTTGGTATTCTGCTCTTGGTACCGCTTTATGAACCGCTTGCACCACAGCACTGGCTTCTTGCCAAGGCGGGGGAAATTCTCGTGATGACTTTGGCTGCTGAGCTCTTTGTTCTGCCACTCATTTTGTTTTCCTTTCACGCTATTTCGCCATTGATCTTGATTGGAAATTTTCTGGTGCTACTCGTGCCACTCTCTATGGGCCTCGCGTTTCTCTCGGCCGTGCTCTTTCTGTTGGTGCCGGGCAGCGAACACGCCGTGTCCTGGGCGGCCTATGGTGTGTTGACGGGTATCACTCGTACGGTGGAATGGCTGGGTTCATTGAACGAGGCCAGTCTGGCCGTGCCACACTTTGGGATTGAACATTTGGTGGTGTGGTATGTCATACTGGGAGTAGGCATCTTTTTTGTTGTGAAACGACAGACCGTCAAACGTTATGAAAAAATGGTTTAGCAATGGACTGATACTGCTCGCTCTATTGGCACTTTTTTTTGGGCTGCTTTTGTGGCATTTCTCCATACTGGATCATCGTACGGAAGTGGTATTTTTGAATGTTGGACAAGGAGACGCCATTCTTATCATGCAGGGCAGTCATCAGATTCTCATCGATGGCGGACGAAGCGGCAAAGAACTGCTGGCTCGCTTGGGGAGACATGTTCCCTTTTGGGATCGTCAGATTGAGGTGGTCATAGCAACACATCCGGATGCTGATCATATCGGAGGCTTCCCGGCACTTCTTCGCACCTACCGAGTCAATCAGGTGCTGACCACCGGGGCGGAGAGCGAAACGGAAACGTCACGATTGTTTGAGGAGGCCGTACGGACACACACTGGTGCTGCGCCGCAGCGGATTTTTCGGGGTGCTGAGCTTCTCTTGTCACGGGGTGGCACGCTGACGGTCGAGTACCCGCTCGCACCTCTTACTGGCGTCGTAACGGATGGAGATACCAACGAGGGTAGTGTGGTCGCCCGTTTTGTCTATGGAGAAACGAGTTTTTTGTTGACGGGGGATTTGCCACGAGAAGAAGTATTTTTGCCAAATGAGGAACCAGCGACTATTCTCAAGGCGGCCCATCATGGTTCTCGGTACTCTACCAGCGAGGTGTTTTTGGAGCGGATTCGGCCGAAAGAAGTCGTTATTTCTGTTGGAGAGAATCGGTATGGCCACCCCGCACCGGATGTCTTGGAACGAGTAGAAAAAATGGGCGCGCGTATCCGTCGCACGGATACAGAGGGAGACATACGGTACCGTTGTGTGGAAGAGCGAGCGTGTCAGTATGCCCAGTAGGATATTTTTTTGGCGACTGTCATGATGACGGCGCCACTACTTGCCAAAGGCAGAAAACACCGATATACTGCCTGGCGATACGGGAACAGCGCAAAGAGTTGCCAAGAATGATTCTTCGTGTCATAATTATTTTGATGAGAGAAGTAGTCGTATAAGTTATTAGATGCATATTGCTATGTCAGCACATCCAAAGAAGGAGCGGACCCTGGTTATTGTTAAGCCCGACGGTATTCAGCGCTCGCTCATGGGAGAAATTTTACAGCGTATTGAGCGTACCGGACTGAAGTTTGTTGCGGTCAAGTTTCTGTTGCCCAAGGAAGACCAGTGCTGGACACACTACAATAAGGACGAAGAGTGGTTTATGAAGAAGGGTACCCGTATTGTGGAGGATCGTACCGCTCATGGTTTGCCTATTGAAAAAGAAGCCATGGAGTATGGGAAAGATATTATCCAGTCAAATGTGGACTTTTTTACATCAGGTCCGGTCTTGGCAGCAGTCATTGAAGGAAATCAATCTGTTTCTATCGTGAAAAAATTAGTAGGAGGCACAGAGCCGACGACGTCTGATGTCGGAACTATCCGCGGTGACTTTACAGTAGACTCCTACGCTCTCTCAAGTATGGACAATCGTGCCGTACGGAATCTGATCCACTGTTCTGATAGTCCGGAAGAGGCACAGCGTGAGATCCCTATCTGGTTTGAGCCTTCTGATATCATCGGCTACCGCTTGGTACAGGAGCAGGTGCTCTACGATGTCAATCTTGATGGAACGCTCGAATAGATTTTTGAACGATTTCTACACAATCTACGTGTCAAAAAAGGCCTGTTACAGGCTTTTTTTGTACCCTTGACAGCGAGAGAGAATCGGCGTATAATGCTGCGTATCAGTGAGCCAAGAGCTTCTGATGCAAGGTTCGAGGCGTGCCGTACGGGTACGACTCAAGGGGTTCTTGCGTGCTTTTTGCGCAAGAAGGATACTGGTTCTTTTTTATTCATGGAGGGCAATCATATGCCCAGAGAATGGTTGAATGTCTTGATGGAGCAGGAACTTGCTCGTCAAGCAGTGGCTGTACCAGCAATTGGTGTGGCAGAGACGGCACCTGTGCCAAGACTGGCTTTCAGTAAGCCGGCGGTGGATCAGTCATCTGTGCCTCTGCCTCGTCCGCGATTCGAGTTTCGCAATGGCGACTCTCGCAGGCCAATTCTTCTAAGGGAGCCAGATCATGCCTGACGAAGCAAATGCCGCCAAGGAAGATCTTGGTCAAGATGAGATACCAGAGCAGCTTGGACTCACGCCTGAGCAAGCGGCACGGCTAGACCTCGTGCAACGTAGGTGTATGGCCGAAAGTGGAGAGGTCAACCCTAACTTGGTCGACACAGCTGCCAATGTTCGTGCCCACGGATTCATGTGGTGCAGGGGCAGGCGAATCAATCGTCCGTAGCCGCCGGTAACATCCGGTACACAACAGCGAGGCACCACAATTGGTGCCTCTTTTCTTTTGTCCAAATTTTTGTTTCAATAACCTAACACGGGCTGTAGCTCACCAGAGGCGGGTAAATATATCGGGGTATAGTATAGTGGTAGTACGCAAGGCTGGGGGTGAAAGTAAACAATTTTACTTTCACGGGAATTTTAGAAAATTTGTAATTTTCGTAGAATTGTCGGTAACGGGGCGTAGTATAGTGGTAGTACGCAAGGCTGGGGGTCTTGTAGTTCGAGTCCGATTCTCGACGCCCCGACAATTATTAAATTCCCCGGAAGATGTAGTTCGGTCCTCCACCAGAGGACGGACGGGGATTCCGCTTACCCCGACAATTATCAAATTTCCCAGAAGATGTCGTTCGGTCCTCCGCCAGAGGGCGGACAGGGATTCTCGACGCCCCGACAATGATGAAGGGCATTCTTTGGAGCGCGTAGTTTGCATTGACCACCACAAGCAGGGGGATTTTTAGTCGGATACTTTGAGAAAAAACCAGAGAGCAATCTCTGGTTTTTTTGTTGACAAAATAAGCATTTGGGAGTATAATATAAGGTTCCTTTTTGGATGGTGAAACTCACCACATTTCCCTCTCCAAGAGGGACTTTCCAAAAAGGCGGTACCTTTTCATTCACCCGGGGCTCTCCCTCCCTTCGTCATCATGTGAGGGTTACCCCTCATTTCCGAAAGGAAACATCATGACGAATGGTTTGTTTGGACTTCGGGTGGAACTGGTGTTGCCAGGCGAGAATCTCCCGGCTCGGCACGCGTACTATCGTTTGCGGTTCGATGCCTTTGGCAAGCTTGAGGCGTCGGACCCCCTCATCGGCATCGAATGCGATGAGTATGACAACGTGGCGCCCTGCTTCCTTGTCTATGACGGCGACATTTTGGTTGCTGGCGCGCGGATCCTCCTCTGTGAAGAGGGTCCGATCACGCTTGATCCGATACTGGTTCGGCAAGATGAGCTTCATGGTGAGATTTCACGTTTCACCATAAGCAAAAGCCTGACCAATAAGCTTCGTCGGAGGCAAGTCAACTTTTGTCTCTGTGCGGCCCTGGCAGCGTACGCCTTTGAGGTGCGACGCTACCAGACGCTCTACTGTGACGCGCGCTCCTTCTTCTACCAGATTCTCCGGCAGATGATCGGAGAAACACGGCTGTACACGCTCGGGCCTCTACATGTGGTTAAGCGGCCGGGCGCAGAGGTGCCTTTGGTGCCCATCTGTATCCGCTCGAGAGACGTGGAGGAGATCCGTGCGAGCTACACGCGATTGCTCGCCATGTCACAGAGCCGACCAGAGCGTCCCAGGATGTCACTGGCCGCCTAGAGCAGCAACACCAGAAAATCGCAAAGCCCGTTTGGTACGCCAGACGGGTCTTTTTCTTTGGAAACAAAAAAGACTCTTTGACTATGTGTCGCGGAGTCTTTTTTGTTAGGCAGTAGCCTTGGCCAAAGTGCGGAGCGTTTTGGCTGCCAGCTTCAGCTTCATGCCGCCGATGCGCTTGGTCTGGATATTGACCGCAAAGGTGCGTCGGCTGTGACGCTTGGAGTGACTGATTTTGTTGCCAGTACGGGTTCCACGCCCGGTCAAATCACAGGTTCGGCTCATAGGGAGTCTTGAGATATTACTTTGAGTACGGTATCATGTCTACGAACGAATGTCAAAGCCTTTGATTCTTCAAGCGCTTCTCATTCTCTCAAAATCTCACCCCTGAACCCTTTACTCTAAACGCTATCCAATATGGCTCACGAAATAGTACTGGTCGGATTTTATCTTTTGACCCTGGTATACTCAGTTATTATTCATGAGGTATCACACGGGGTGATGGCCCTATGGCTGGGCGATCTGACAGCCAAGTATGCTGACCGGTTAAATTTGAATCCACTCAAGCACATCGATCCCTTTGGGTCGGTCGTGTTGCCCGTGTTGCTCTTTGTTACGACAGGGTTTGCTTTTGGATGGGCCAAGCCGGTGCCGTATAACCCGTACAATCTGCGCGATCAGAAATGGGGACCGACGTATGTCGCCTTGGCTGGACCATTCTCCAATTTATTCTTGGCATCCCTGGCTGCATTCATTGCGCACTTCTTGCCGCTGACACTGTTGGCCAAGCAAGATATCTTGGGACGGTTCATCGGTGTCATTGGTGGCGGGGGGGAATTTCTCGAGCGGTTTGGTTTGTTGGCCGAGGCTCTTTCGGGGTCACTCCCAAGTATTCTGTATGGTCTTCTCCTCCTGGTTATCTTTTGGAATGTGGTGCTCGCCTGTTTCAACCTCCTCCCCATCCCTCCGCTTGATGGTTCCAAGATTTTATATGCCCTCTTCCCGATCAAAGAGCAGACTATCCTGATGCTCGAGCAGTATGGGCTGTTTCTTCTGTTGTTTGTCATTTTCTTCTTCTCTGCTCCGATCGGTATATTCATCAATGCCGTTTTGAGTGTGTTCCTGCGATTTACCCTGTAAAACCAGGGTGGAGAAGGGTTGCTCCACTGGGAAGAAGGTACCGGGAGTGCCTCTTTTTTCAGCCAGTATTGACAGATTGGCAGGGTGTAGGGTAGTATACGCACTACGGAAAAGCACCGCTTTTTTGTTTGTCTCTCCGGTTGGAAACATGTGAAGAAATTTTTGTAACTCACCTCTCATTTTTTACGTCCTGTGGCCACGATCAATCAGCTTATCAAACGTCCGCGCAGCTCATCGACCAAGAAGTCGAAATCTCCTGCAATGACGTATTCCATCAATACCGTTAAAAACCGCAATACCTTTCACGATAGTCCGTTCAAGCGAGGTGTCTGCATCAAGGTATCGACTACGACTCCAAAGAAGCCAAACTCAGCACTGCGCAAGATTGCTCGTGTCCGTTTGACGAACGGTATGGAAGTCACTGCCTATATTCCTGGTGAAGGCCACAACCTCCAGGAACACTCCATCGTCATGATCCGTGGTGGTCGCGTGAAGGATC
>CAZHDL010000052.1:0-6571 GCA_964531045.1 uncultured Bdellovibrionales bacterium
TCGGTGGTAAGGCTCAGTTCGGTGGCCAGCGCTTCGGAGAAATGGAAGTGTGGGCACTGGAAGGTTATGGTGCCGCATATACACTGCAAGAAATGTTGACGATAAAGTCCGATGATGTTTTGGGTCGTTCCAAGGCCTATGAGTCGATCATCAAGGGCGAGCCGATCAAGAGTCCGAACCTGCCGGCATCGTTTCACGTGCTCGTGAACGAACTGAAGGGGTTGTGTCTCAATGTCGAATTGAAAGGAGCCAGGACAGAAGATGATCTCGCTTCAGAAGAGGCTGATATCGAAACCGTCTAACTCACTTCCAATCAATAGCTTTACCAAAATTCTATGGAAAACATTACTAAAGTAAGCGATTTCGACAGCGTGAGACTGACTCTCGCCAGCCCGGATCAGATTCTCGAGTGGTCAAATGGTGAAGTCACCAAGCCGGAGACCATCAACTATCGTACCCAGCGGTACGAACCAGATGGTTTGTTCTGTGAAAAGATCTTCGGTCCTTCCAAGGACTGGGAGTGTTACTGCGGAAAGTATAAGCGCATCCGGTATAACGGTATCGTTTGTGACAAGTGTGGAGTCGAAGTGACTCGCGCCATCGTTCGTCGTGAGCGCATGGGCTATATCAAGCTTGCCACACCGGTTTCTCACATCTGGTTCCTCCGGGGTGTTCCCTCCAAGATTGGCTTGGTACTCGGTATTTCCCCACAGGATCTGGAGCGTGTCATCTACTTCTCTTCGTACATCATCATGAGTGTGGATGAGAAGCTGAAAGAACAGTCACTCGATGCTCTCGAAAAAGAATACAAGAGCAAGCAGAAAGAAATGAAGTCGGCCGAGAAAAGCGAGAAGGCTTTGGAAGAAGATCTGGAAGAGCTGAAGGCTCAGTACCGTGATACGAAGGAAGATATCAAGAACGTTCGTCCATACCAGATTCTTTCTGAGGTGGATTACTTCAATCTGTCGAGCCGGTTTGGTCAGATTTTTACCGCCGGTATCGGTGCAGAAGCGATTCGTAAGATTCTCGAGAAAATCGACATTCCTTCACAGGTCAAAATTCTGAAAGAGGAATTGTCGGCCGATGAGTCTGTTGATCAGAAGAAACTTTTGCAGCGTCTCAAGGTATACCAGGGATTTGAAAAGGCCAACCTCCGTCTCGAGTGGATGCTCCCGACTGCTATCCCGGTTATTCCACCGGATCTTCGTCCGATGGTGGCGCTCGATGGTGGCCGTTTCGCTACCTCTGATTTGAACGATCTCTATCGTCGTATTATCAATCGCAACAACCGTCTCAAGAAATTGATGTCGATTGGAGCACCAGAAGTGATTACTCGCAACGAAAAAAGAATGCTCCAGGAGGCTGTTGACGCGCTCTTTGATAACTCGGCTCGTCGCGGTCAGGCTTCGACCGCAGCATCGACCGGTCAGCGTCGTGCCCTTCGTTCCCTCGCGGATGCCTTGAAGGGCAAGCAGGGACGTTTCCGTCAGAACTTGCTCGGGAAGCGAGTGGACTACTCTGGTCGTTCCGTTATCGTCGTTGGTCCAAAGCTCAAGCTGCACCAGTGTGGTCTGCCGAAGAAGATGGCGCTCGAACTCTTCAAGCCATTCATCATCAACAAGCTCATCACCAAGGAGTATGCTCACAACGTCCGTACCGCTGGTCGGATGGTAGATGCCGAAACCGAAGAGGCCTATGAAATTCTGGACGAAATCATCGAACACCACTACGTACTCCTGAACCGCGCTCCGACCCTTCATCGTCTGTCGATTCAGGCGTTTCAGCCGGTGCTGATTGAAGGAAAGGCTATTCGTTTGCATCCGATGGTGTGTCAGGCATTCAATGCCGACTTCGATGGTGACCAGATGGCCGTGCACGTGCCGCTCACCGATCAGGCTCGTCACGAGAGTGCGACTATCATGCTCTCATCCAAGAATCTCTTGAAGCCAGCTTCCGGAGAGCCAATCGTGTCTGCTAGTCTCGACATGGTGCTCGGTGCCTACTACCTGACCCACATGAAGGCAGGGCAGAAGGGTGAAGGCAAGGCGTTTGGTACCATGGATGAAGCCATGCTCGCCTATCAGAACAAGATTGTGGCCGTCAATGCCATCGTCAAGCTCTCGTTTGAGGGCAAGCTCATAGAGACATCGGTAGGACGCATTATGCTCAATGATATTTTGCCGGAGAGCCTTCGTTTCGTGAACGAAGAAATGACCAAGAAGGATCTCAAGGGACTGATGTCACGTATTTTGGAAGCGCTCGGACAGGATGAGGCGGCCAAGTTTGCTGACCGGATGAAGGATCTGACCTTCAAGGCTGCTTCGAAGTCAGCTATCAGTTGGGGTATGAATGACCTGATTGTTCCACAGGAAAAGCCGGCCCTTATGGCGGCTGCCGAGATACGTATTACAGAAGTGAAGGATCAGTACAACATGGGATTGTTGACGAACGAAGAACGCAAGAACCGGGTGATTGAAATCTGGAACGAAACCAAGAACAAGATTACGGATGCCGTTCGTCTCCATCTCGACAAAGAGGGTCCGGTCTACGCCATGATCTATTCCAAGGCTCGTGGTTCCGAATCCGTTGTCGTGCAGATGACTGGTATGAAGGGATTAATGGCCGGTCCAACCGGAGAGACTATCGAACTCCCGGTGAAGAGTTCGTTCAAGGAAGGATTCAATGTGCTCGAATACTTCATCTCGACGCACGGTGCTCGTAAGGGTATGGCAGACACCGCTCTTCGTACCGCGACCGCCGGGTATCTGACCCGTCGTTTGGTGGATGTGTCTCAGGATATTATCGTCCGAGAAGAAGACTGTCATGATACCGAAGGTACCTACCTCTATCGTGAGGATTCCGATGCTACTGGTCAGGGCGATGGGAGCCGCATCGAAGGACGCGTCACGGTAGAAGCGATCAAGGATCCGGAGACCAAGGAAGTGATTGTCAAAAAGGGTATCCTGATCAACCGTGAACAGGGCAAACTGGTAGAGAAGATGAATATTGCCAAAGTAAAGATTCGTTCGCTCGTGGCCTGTAAATCTCGTCGAGGAGTCTGTCGTATGTGTTATGGTATCGACCTCGGTCGGAGCGCGCTCGTGGAACTCGGTGCATCCGTCGGAGTGGTGGCTGCTCAGGCTATCGGTGAACCAGGAACACAGCTGACTATGCGTACCTTCCACGTCGGTGGTGTGGCGGGGTCGGACATTACTCAGGGTCTCCCTCGGGTGGAGGAAATCTTTGAAGCTCGTGTACCGAAAACCGAATCCATCCTCTCTGAGGTGGACGGTCAGGTCAAGTCTATTGCTCGGGACAGCGCCAAGGTGGTGAAGATCTCTGTTATGGACAACGAACAAAAGGAGCATGAGTATCAGGTGCCACAGAATGTGACGCTCAAGGTAAAGGAGGGCGACCTCGTTTCCGTGGGAACCATTCTCTCCGAAGGACATATCGACTTGCGCAAACTCTTTGCCATCATGGGTGAAGAAGCTGTACATCGCTATATCATCCGTGAGATTGAAGAGATCTATGCCACTCAGGGTGAAGCCATCAATGACAAACACATTGAAGTGATTATCCGTCAGATGATGTCTCGTATCCGGGTGACTGATCCGGGTGACACGCTTCTTTTGCCAGGGGATATCGTCGAGAAGGATCAGTTCCTCGAAGCGAACGAAGAAGCGCTCGGCAAGAAAGGACGAGAAGCTGTCGGAGAAGCCATGGTTTTGGGTATTACCAAGGTGGCACTTTCGACCGAATCCTTCCTCTCCGCCGCTTCGTTTATGGAAACAGCGCGAGTCCTCATCAACGCGGCTGTGGCCGGCAAAGAAGACCGCCTGCGTGGTCTCAAGGAAAACGTTATCATCGGACGCCTCATCCCGGCTGGTACGGGGTACCGCGGGCTCGATGTCAACAAGAAGGCTTAAGATACTTTGGTGTCTGGTCTGCAAGAAACGCCCTCTGCTTGTCAAAGGGTGTTTTTTGTGCTATAATATAAGAGCCAGTGGTCAAAAAACGGGTCAACAGCCCGTTTTTTGTTTTATTCAGATAAAAAAGGCGGTATAATGAGTGAAAGACAAAAGGGAGTAAGAAATTAATTTCACATACTATGGCAGAAGTACCAAGCATAAATCCTCGAGAAGAAAAACACGAGATTGATATCGATCTTTCAGACGGAACCGTACCTGAAGTGCTTGCTTATCGTGGTACCGAAAGAACTGCTGCGGATGAGAGAAATCTCGTGCGACAATATCGGGCAATGCAGTCGCAGTATCTCGGGCTCGCGAAGGCGTATAGGGATTTACAGGAAAATATAAAAAGGGAAGGGATAACTTTTGCTGGCTTCGGTCTGAAAAAACAGTTGCTCACGACATATGCAGGGTATTTTAAGGAGTTTGATCTCTATGCTAGCGTTGATGAAGCAACCCTGATAAGAGAGTTGGAAGAGTGCGCAGAAAACGATGCGTTCACTCAAAAAATAGCCTATCTAGATACGTTGATTGAAGCATCGTATGAGCGATTGAGACGGATGAATGAGCAGGACGGGACAGTCGCTAACCGTGCCAGAGAGGCGGCGGATTTGGCGGCAGATATAGCAGCGGAACGAGCGAGCGCGCAACAAGAAGAAGCAGCAATAATACGGGGGATATTCAGGCGAACACCGTCTGAGACAGTCTCTCCTTCTCCTGTGGCTCCTGCTTCAGTGCCGGTTGTACAAGGGGGTCTTTGGAGTAAGATGAAGAAGTTCTTTGGCTAAAGAACATACTATAAAAAATAATTGCGGATATTTTTTTTCTGAAATATTGTTTGTTTATCTAAAAAGTCCTATACTGAAAGAAGAGACATTCTTTTGAGGATTGCATTTGAAATTATCATCCTGAAGGGCAGGAATTTTTAGAGAAGCTATGAGGCTTGTCAAAATCGCTACGGTCTTTTTTACCTATCTTGTCTTGTATCCGGTAACGAGTTATCGGAAAGCAAGTTTTGGTGAGCGACTTCGTATGGCTTGTGAAAAACTCGGACTGACCTTTATAAAAATTGGCCAGATTCTTTCCATGCGTTACGACATCCTTTCAGCAGAGGATTGTCTCGCCCTTCAAAAGCTACTGGATAAATCAAATCCGCTTTCTTTTGACGTTATTGAAGAAAGGGTGAAAGAAGAGTACGGAAAACCATACACGAAAGTGTTTAAGAGTTTTTCTCGGGATCCCATCGGGTCCGCTTCTATCAGTCAGGTACATAAGGCCACGCTGTTTAACGGCAGAGTGGTAGCTGTAAAGATCAAACGGCCCTTTGTGGAGCGACACCTACGTCCCGATATGCGGGCGCTGAAAAGTATCGCTTTCGTTGCCATGTTGTTTTCTAAAAGATTGCGCGACTTAAGATTGCTCGATACGATAACCTCTTTTGAAGGGTGGTTGCGCCAGGATATTGATTTTCGTCTTGAGGCGGCAAATATTCGGCGATTGAAAGAACAGGAATATTCGGGGAAGTGTGCAGACAGTGAAAAAATAGTGTGTGTTGATATTGTTGAGGAACTCTGCACGGACAATATTATCGTCATGGATTTTATCGACGGTATTCCCATGAGCAACAGACAGGCTCTTCGGAGCCATGCACAGTATGACGTAGAGGAAAGTATCAAGACTTTTGTGAATGCTGCTATTCGAATCTGGTTCCGTGATGATCTGACGGAATATCTTTTTCAAGCAGATCCGCACCTTTCAAATATCATAGCTCTTCCCGATGGGTCAGTTGCCAATATAGATTGTGGCCTCATTGCGACCCTCTCTAAAAAAGAAGCACGCATGTGTAAGAAACTTCTCCTGGCTTTTTATCTCAAAAACACACAGCGGGTAGTGAGGTTGGCGACTGAGATGGGCAGGGTTGAGTACACCGTATACAAGCCGATTCTTGAAGATGATATTGAAAATTTCCTTGATAGGATAGACGATGAAGGTATTGGGTTCTGGTTTTTTGAATTTGCAAAAATTCTCATGAAGCACCATATTAAGTACCCCCATTATCTTATTGTTGTAGGAAGGGCAAATATGGTTCTTGATGGACTGGTTGAGGCGTATATTCCCGGTCATACCAGTCTTGATCTTATTGGCAATCAGCTGCACACTTTTGTGTCCAAGCGTCTGCGAAAACAATTTGAGGGGGTGGAATTATTGAGAGCCGGACACGCCTTTATTGAAAACCTGAAGCATGTTTCGAACAGACTGGATTCGGATTCATCCAAAAAAACATCAGCATTCTCATCGCTCTTTCATTGGAGTCCAGAGAAGGTTTGACACCAGATATCGTTGCTTGTTATTCTATGGCTATATATAGATTCGATTCAATTGGCTGAATAATCGAGAAAGGGTCGATTTCTCGGATGCGAAGTTTGAGGGTGAATAAAAATTTCATAACATAACACTATGTCTGTAGTAAAAGATGAGAGCACAAAAAGCAAGTCTAAGAAGTTTATGGACGAGCAGCGGGAGAGATTTGAATCAATAGTCGATGATCATGTAGATTTGGCCAGAAAGACTACTGACAAATTTTTTGATTTTCTTGATGA
>CAZHDL010000052.1:6581-7259 GCA_964531045.1 uncultured Bdellovibrionales bacterium
CTATCAATTTCAATGAAATTTTTTGTAACAAATTCTGTTTCTTTTTTGATTTTCTTGATGACGCAAGAAAGGAGTTTTCTAAGTAATTTTTTACCCAGAAAAAATCCTTAAAAACCACCCTTTCGGGTGGTTTTTGCTGTGTGCTATACTAGGTGTATTGTTGGTTTGTTATAAAAAATATGGGACGAAAGAAAAAAGGAGTACCGGAAAGTGACGCAGCAGAGGGGTTTCGTTGGGAAGATATTCTCCACAGTGATGCCAAGCGTAGCATCGCGGCGGTTTTTTTATTTGCGTTTGCGGTGCTGTTTCTTTTGGGCTATTTTGATGCGGCCGGCGTGCTCGGACAGTGGCTTGATACCGGACTTGGGATGCTCCTTGGCTATGGGAAATGGCTCTTACCGCTTGTCTTGTTGTCAGCCGCGCTTATGTTTTTGCGCCGGCGCACCACCACGCTTGCTGATGCTGTCAAATTTGTCGGACTAGCGGTAGGCTTTGCGGCTCTTTTGGGGCTGCTTCATTTGTACAGTGGTGACACAGTGAAGGAGATGCTCTCGGTCGCCAAGCGAGGTGAAGGGGGCGGGTACCTTGGGTTTGGTTTGGCCTATGTGTTGGGAAACTTTACGGGGAAAATTGCCGGCACCCTTATCGCGCTGTCGCTTTTTGCTATTGGCATGATTG
>CAZHDL010000052.1:7276-7490 GCA_964531045.1 uncultured Bdellovibrionales bacterium
ACCGTTTTGTAAAAAAGTCAGACGGAGGGGAAGAAAGCGAAGAGGAGCTCGCTGTGGAAACAGCGGAGCCTTTACTCTCGTCACCGTTGGCGGATGAAGTAGTTGTACCAGTCGGTGCTCCGGAACCTGTTTTGACGGAGCACAATATCGGAAAAATTGAATTTAAAGGAGAAGAGAGCGTAGCAGAAGGAGAAAAAGAGGGAGAAGAAGAAAC
>CAZHDL010000053.1:0-236 GCA_964531045.1 uncultured Bdellovibrionales bacterium
CACACGCGGGTGGTAAACCCTACTCAAGCGCCTGAATAAAATCCTCATCGAGCATCATCCCTTCCTTGTCTCCGGCCGCTCGCAGACTCATCTGCTCCTCAAACCGTGCCCGCTGATCGATTGGGTCATTCAATTCCGCAAAACCGTTCCCAAGCTCACTCTTGCCGGCAATGGGCTGAAAACGAAGGGTGCGACGAGGATTAGCAGGGTCCACCTTAGCCAGTGGCGATACTTCG
>CAZHDL010000053.1:246-5168 GCA_964531045.1 uncultured Bdellovibrionales bacterium
ACCAAAAAGCACGGCTGGAGCAATTTCTGTCGTACCGTCTTTTTGTACAGGGTATCGATCATGCGACCCTTGCCGTAGTTTTTCTCATACTTAATATGAAGCTCATCAGCCTTGGCCTGCAGCGTCTCTACGGTCACTTCTTCCGAGAGGTCAATACCCGTTTCCTTTTTGAATTCCGTGAAATAGTCCACCCGAGGAAAAGCGCCCTTCCAGTCGATCGTGACACCTTCAAATTCTGTTTGCATAGTCTCACCCACGACAGCACGAACAATGTCTTTGTAGAGTCGCTCTACCAGTGCCATCCCCTGCTCCATATTCATGTACGCAGCGTAAAACTCCATATGGTCAAATTCTTGCAGGTGCTCCCGATCGATACCTTCATTGCGAAACACGCGGCCGATTTCAAAGACGCGCTCATACCCACCGACGAGGAGACGCTTCAAAGCGAGCTCGAGGGAAATGCGAAGATAAAAATCAGCATCCAGGGCATTGTGGTGCGTGACAAACGGTTCGGCCTCAGCTCCACCGGGAATATGCTCGAGTACCGGTGTTTGCACCTCAAGAAAATGTTCTTCCGAAAGAATCCGACGCACGGTCTGCCAAAAAGCATTCTTTTTCACAAACAGGTCACGTGTTTCCTGGTTCATGAGGAGATCCAGATAGCGTCGGCGGAGCAACTCCTCCTCATCTTTCAATCCATAAAATTCCGTGGGGATAGGACGAAGCGATTTCGACAGCATCTGCCAGGTTTCTACCCGGATACTTTTTTCATCTTGCTTGGTCAAAAAAACCGTCCCGGTCACGGCTATGAAATCTCCCAGATCCACCGTTTCTTTGAACAATCGAAAGGATTCTTCCCCTGCTGTTTCCAACGAAAAAAATCCCTGAATTTTTCCACTGCCATCTTCAATATGACAAAAGGCAATCTTGCCCATCACCCGGAGTGATTTGACGCGCCCCACCACTGATACCATGGTTGTGCAACCATTGAGCGACTCAAAAGAGTCGAGCACCTCTTGCGCCCGATGGGTACGCACGACTGTATCAGGATACGCTGTCCCAAAAGTAGCTTTGATCTTTTCGAGCTTTTCCAGCTTGGTTGTCAGAATATCTTCACGCATATCGGTAATGAAATTTCGAAGTTCACCCACTTCATACATGACGTATTGTAGCTTCACTTAAAGCAAAAAGCAACCCGCCCGCAACGCTCTGCGTCACACTTTGGGCAGGGAGTAACGAAAACCCCTGGATATACCAGGGGTTGGAGAGCTTAGTTCACCGAAAGAATTTCGTATTTGACGGTAGCGGTCGGGGTAGTCACCTCGACTTTGTCCCCCTTGTTCTTACCAAGGAAAGCCTGTCCCAATGGCGACTCGTTGGAAATCTTGCCAGATGCCGGGTCAACCTCATTTGATCCGACAATTTCGAAATGAAACTCTTTGCCGTGCACTTTCACCGTAAGCTTTGATCCCATGCCGATGGCTGATGTCCCTCTTGGTTTGGCAGCCACGACAGAATCTTTGAGCATGCTTTCAAGTTCAGCAATGCGAGACTCGTTTTCGTTCTGATGGTTTTTGGCCTCGCTGTACTCGGCGTTTTCAGAGAGGTCACCCTGCTCTTTCGCTTCCTTGATAGCGTCCGCGATTTCATGACGAATCTTGGTCTTTCGTTCTTCCAGTTCCGTATTCAATTTTTTCAACCCTTCTTCCGTAAAAATCTTGGCCATAGCAATTGTGTTTAAAAGAAAATTCTTCCCATAAGGAAAGAATTGGATTTATATCTGAGTTTCTCAATAGTATCAAAAAAGGAGAAATTGTCAATGCGTCAATACATGGCTTGAATAAGGGAAATTATTGACTATTCTCCCGAGAAAAGTACCACTGATAGACATCTTTGGTGACCGGCACCGCATTGTATCCTTCTTCACCCTGTCCTTCTACCAGGACAATCATGGCAAGTTCTGGAGCCTCATACGGAGCAAAAGAAACAAACCAGCCGTGTGTCTTGTCTGCCGTACCAAACTGAGCCGTTCCGGTCTTGCCAGCCACAGCTACCGGCAGATCTTTGAGCGGCTGAGCAGTTCCCTCGGTCACGGTCTCACGCATCCCCTCTCTAACGATACGCAAAATATCCTGGCTGATAAAATCTTGTCGAATAATCTCCGATGGCACACTTGTCACCTTGCCATCAGCAGAACGAATTTGCGATACGATGTGTGGCCGATAGAGTGTACCGCCATTGGCAATAGCCACGATTGAATTGAGCACCTGGAGCGGTGTGGCTGTGACAAATCCCTGACCGATGGCCGCATGATAATCATCTCCGATATACCAACGTTCACCAATTTTTTTCTGTTTCCAGGCAGCATCAGGCAACAGACCATCCACTTCCCCATTCAGATCGATACCGGTTTCTGCTCCATACCCAAAGAGTTCTTCGTACCGTTTCATGCGATTCATACCCAATCCTTCAATCGATCCATATCCCCCACCGATCGAGTAAAAAAACACGTCACTCGAGACGGCGATCGCGCGCCTGATATCGGTAAAGCCATGAACCTTCCAGTCTCCGAAAAAAAACTTCCCGATACTGATACCGCCACGACTCTCAATCTGCGTATGTTCATCCACAACTCCTTCTGCCAATGCCGCTGCTGCGAGTACCGGTTTGATAGTCGAACCAGGCGGGTACTCTCCTGCGACCACTCGATTGAACAGCGGTTCGGACGGGTCACTAATCAGTTTGCTATAATCCTCTCCGGAAATGCCTCCAGCAAAAAGATTATTATCGAAACTTGGCAAGCTTATGAGCGCGCGCACCGCTCCATTTCTTGGATCAATAGCCACGGCAGCAGCCCGTTTCAAATCATTTTTCTCCAAAATAGTCTGCAGACTGTCAAACATTTTTTTCTGCAAATCGGCATCGATATTGAGGATAAGATCCTGTCCCGGTGTCGGCTGTACCACTCCCAATTCTTTTTTTACCTTACCAAAGGCATCAACTTCGACACGCTTGAACCCGTGTACTCCCCGCAACACCGATTCATAGCTTTTTTCAAGACCCTGTTTTCCAATGGAGTCCGTGAATAAATAGTCCGGATGCGCTATCAACTCTTCCTTGCGAATCTTTCCCTCATACCCAAGCACGTGAGAAAAAATCAGACTGTCGGTGTAGCTGCGCTGAGTTGTCTTGTAGAGCGCCACGCCGGGAAGATCATGACTCCGACTCAGATACAGCAGCGTTTCCTCCTGCGTCATCCGTTCCTTGATAGGAATTGGCAGGGTTGATTTTTGATCTTTTTTTTCAAAAGATTCGTTCAAGACAGCTTCATCAAGTGTAAAGGTGGATCGTAGGACGGACTGGAGCGCCTCTCTGTCCTCCTGATTGACTGGCATATCAGCCGGAATAAGCACCATATCGACACTGGGCACGTTACGCACGAGTGGCTTTCCAAAAACATCATACATGATTCCCCGAGGCGCGGGGATTATGAGCGCCCGCAGACTATTCCGCAAGGCGACTGCCCGATAGTCCTCTCCTTTGATGACACTGAGATAAAATACCCGGCCACCCAAAACACCAAGGGTACCGAGCATGATAAACAAAAACAACAACGAGAGCGCCCGATTGAGTGGCCATTCCATTTTCACCGCGTCCTTTTCTGTCACCGTTAACACGGCATCATCAATTTCGATGCCACCTCGCTTGTGAAGAAATATTCCCTTGCGAATGAAAAGTCCCATATGTATTTTGAGTATTCTTCTTTTAATATCTCCTCCTACACATGCCCTACGAACATTTACCGGACATTCCGAAACTGTTTCTGATTCAAAAGTTCGAGATAGGATTCAAATCGTCCGATGCAAAAATACGTCACAACAAATAATGGCACAAAAAGAACGAGCGCAAAGAGCAAACTGTCTGTCGATGGCAAGGTAAGCAGCGTCGAGACGGATACCATCTTCCAAGATACCACAAAAGGAAAGAGGGCCTGGTAGAGCAGCGCTGCCCCATAGGCCAATAGGGCATACAACACCAGTCCCACTCCACGATGTTCGAGAAGAAGCCGCCTCAGCAAGAAACTCGTCACATAGGCAAAAAAGACCGCGTAGGGTGTGAGCCACGAGATTTCCCCTACTGTAAGAGCGTCAAAAAGCAACGTGAGAGGCACTGTCATAAACAGCGTACTCGGGAACCCTCGCACCAAGGAAAAAATAACCACGACACCCAAGAGAAACAACGGTGCCCGGAACCAAGGGAACAGAATATTAAAAAATGAAAACTGGAGGAAAACCAGGAGCAGGAGCAGGAAAATGCGGAGGAAAAATATCTTCATGGCGTCAGTGATTTGGTAATAACAAAAACATAACGAATCGTATCAAATCGCACGGGCGATACCACAGATGACCGCTGATAGAGATGATCAACGGACGAGTGAACATCCTGCAGGGTACCGACAGTCAGATTCTTCGGAAAATCACCACCCAGACCAGAGGTCACCAGATGATCACCGGCATGCAGAGGAGCGTCTTGCAACACCATATCGAGAACGATTCCCAGTCCATACTCCCCCTTCACAATACCCTGCGATTCCCCTTCCACCGTCACTCCGCTTACCAGACTCTCCGGATGAGAAAGGAGCATCACTCGTGCGCTCCCCGGAAAGACTTCTGTTACCCGCCCCACCAATACGCCGTCATAGACAATAACCGGCATTCCTCGCTCAACCCCATCCAGTGATCCCTGATCAATGGTCAGCCAACTCCCCAGACCAGCCGCATCGCGAGCCACCACTTCAGCCGCCTTGAGCTGAAAGGCTTCTCGTGGCAAAAGATTGAGCTCCTTTCTTAATTCATCGTTTTCCTGAGACACCGATTGCCACTTGGCGTTTTCTGCCAAGAGACGGATATTTTGAGCGGAAA
>CAZHDL010000053.1:5178-5680 GCA_964531045.1 uncultured Bdellovibrionales bacterium
AGACCCCAAAAAAGAGGCCACGTCTCGAACTTCAAAAGCCACCGAGGAAAAAATACCCTGGACCGGCCAAGCAACCACCGTCAGCACCACTCTGAGCGGCTGAAAAATAAACCTCGGTTGCCACCATATAAGCAAAACAAGAACTATCACCACCATCAGTGCTCGAAAAAATTTTGTTTGTGTGAATTTTCGCCGAAATGCCATACATCAAAAAAATTCATCAACTCTACCCCAGGGGCTTATTGGGTTCTTCTTCAATCAAAACCTCTTTCAAATTTTAAACAAAATTTAGAGTCAACAATAGTCTCAGGGATTAGCCATTTAGTTAAACTAATGTCTTTGTCATACCATTTAACTTTTGTTGAGTCTTTTTGTCCACAAACTATTTTTGTCGAAAGGAGAATTATAAATAGAATTGTTGTCCTCATATAATTGGGCATAACGTTTTGGAGCTTTGCGTTCGGCGGGCTTTGAAACACTCTGCTCTCTACCCGCACAATAT
>CAZHDL010000053.1:5690-7425 GCA_964531045.1 uncultured Bdellovibrionales bacterium
ATACCTGTCCCTCGCACCACAGCCGTCAGTGGATCCTCCATCATGCGCACCGGAATACCTGTCTGATTGGCAATAAGCTTGTCCATACCACGAATCAAGCTGCCTCCTCCGGCCAAAATAATACCCCGCTGCATCACATCAGCCAGCAGCTCCGGTGGTGTTTCTTCAACAATCGTCTTGATGTTGTTCACGATAATCCGAATGGAACGCGAGAGGGCTTCTCGAATATGTTCGTCTGTGGCAATTACTTCCTTGGGCAGACCTGACACCAAGTCACGTCCTCGCAGTGGAAAGGTCAACCGCTCTCGCTGTGGATAGGCACTCCCGATAGCGATCTTGGCTTCTTCTGCTGTTCGTTCCCCGATCAAGATATTGAATTCATCACGACTGTAACGCACGATATCCTCATTCATTTCATCACCGGCAATGCGCAGACTCCGAGAGAGCACCACCCCACCGAGTGAGATCACTGCTATCTCTGTCGTCCCACCACCGATATCCACCACCATATTACCCGCCGCATCGATCACGGGCAGTCGCGCACCGATAGCGGCTGCCATCGGCTCATCGATCAAAAAAGCCTGTCGTGCGCCGGCATTCATGGCCGCTTCGATAACCGCGCGTTTTTCCACTTCAGTCACACCGGATGGGATACCAATCAGCACTCGAGGTCGACGAAGAAAAGAAAAACCATCCTGATTGACCTTGCTAATAAAATAGCGGAGCATCTGCTCGGTCACTTCGAAGTCACTGATGACGCCATCAACCAGCGGTCGAGTCGCCACAATATGCCCAGGAGTCTTCCCAACCATCTTCTTGGCCTCACGTCCAATAGCGAGAATCTGACCGGTGCGCTGGTTAATAGCCACCACTGAAGGCTCGTTTATCACGATACCCTTCCCGCGGACATAGACCAGTGTATTGGCTGTCCCCAAATCAATACCAATATCCTGAGACAAATGGCTAAAAAACCTTTCGATAAGGCCTTTTTGGATATTCTTGAGAAAGCGCTCAATACTCGACATAGGCAAAAAATTTCGGAAAAATACAAAAAGACGCTCAAAATCGGGACATCCCCCATTCTATCCCATCCTGAAGAATATTTCCAGTCCCTCTTGTACCACAAAATTAACCTCTGTGGCCCACTGCTTCCTCCGCTTTCTTTATTTGACTTTTTTCCTATTTTCTGCTATAATAGAAAGTTAACAGTGCCTTACCAACCAAGTACCATTAGCGCTCACCTGCGCAGAAAGGACATCATGAAATCAACCCCCTTCTGGAGGTCATACGAGGCGAAGTGGGGAATCGTTGCGATGGTTGGGCTGGCGATCTTCTTCATTGCCATCCTGGTCCGTTACACGCCCGATCTGGCGCCGACAACGAAAGACATCGCCCAGACAATAATTTTCATCGGCGGTGCGATTGTCTTTCTCGGGGTCATCAAGATGTACTACCCCCCGCGGGGACTCTACGAGGACTCGGATACCTGATATCCCACCACACACCCGCAGTACGCGTTTACGGCGGGGTCTTTTTTTTACAATGACTACGGCGTGAGTCGCTTCACATCGCGTGGGTACAGTATCGCCTCTTTGATAGAGGAGAGTCCGAGGAGTTTCTGAATGATACGCTCACTTCCAAGACCCCAGCCACCATGTGGTGGAGCACCATATTTGAAAATATCGAGATAGTCTTTGAATGATTCTGGGTCCAACCCTCGCTTCTCAATAATATC
>CAZHDL010000054.1:0-5779 GCA_964531045.1 uncultured Bdellovibrionales bacterium
AAAATGGTGGCAAGTCTTTTTTGCAGCCTCATAAATATAACAAGCATTCTATGGCAGTTTCTCTGAGAAAAATCCGTTGGTCTACGTTTTTGTACGGCTTGCTTGGTGTGCTCGTGGTCATCATGGTGATAGCGCTCTCTGTCACGTACTTTGCTCCTCGGAAAAACGCTGTGGTGCAATCGTTTGTCAATCAAATGCCGTTCCCGGTGGTGCTTGTCGGGTATCGGGAGAACCTGTCTTTTCACGAGCTGTCCGAAAACACCCAGTCCATCAAGCGATTTTATGAAAATCAAGACTTCTCTTCCCTCGGGATTCGGATAGATTTTTCGACTGATGAAGGAAAGAAGCGTCTGCAGGTTCGCCAGAAAGAAATTTTGAACAAAATGCTTGAAGATGCCGCCATCATGAAGCTGGCTCGGGATCGAGATATTTTTGTCAGTACGGAAATGGCACGCCAAGGCGTAGCGAGGAAGCTAGAAGAATATGGCAGTAAGGAAGAGGTACGAAGTGATTTGGAACGTTTGTATGGCTGGACCATGGCTGACTTTGAAACCAAGGTCGTGCTCCCCGGCCTCTATGAAGAAAAGTTGAATGAAAGCTTTCAGAAGGAGGTGGATCCGGTTTCGACTGCCAAGACCAAAATTGAAAAGGCAGCTGAATTGCTTCGATCGGGTCAGTCATTTGATGAGGTGGTCAAGCAACATTCGGAGGGACAGACAGCGGAAAAAGGAGGTGATTTGGGATGGTTTGCTCTGCCAGATTTGGCACCGGAACTTCGGAGTCCTGTCGCTCTCCAAAAGGTAGGTCTTCCCGGCAGTGTTATTGAGAGTAGTCTTGGCTTTCATGTTGTTTTGGTGGAAGAAGTCAAGAAGGAAAAGGATATCCAGCTCTATCACATCAGGCAGATTTTTGCTCGCAAGAATACCTTTGCTGACTGGCTGTCAAATCAGATGAAGGGTATGTCGATACTGGTTCTTGATCCGCTCTACTATTTTGATGAGGAGACCGCTCGGATAGAGTTTCGGAAGGCAGAGTGGAAGCAGTATGAGCAAGAGCTCTACAAACGATCAAGTGAGGACGCTTCATTTTTCTTTTGATGTCGTCCACGGGGAACATCTGTAAATATCAAAAGAACGTGTATGGAAAATACTACTGAACCTGTTGTTCAATCATCTGTTACAGAGGGAAGAGGACGAGCGCATGGCCGATTTTTTGCCGTCAGTCTGTTCGTGATTGCTCTCCTCTCTGGTTTTGTGGGTGGGTTACTAGCCCCATTTTTTGGGCGCTTTGTGCCGATGCCACTCTCTCTTTTTTCGGAGCCAAAAACGTCTGAGACACTTTCTCCCGAACAGATACGGGTGGTAGCAGAAGACAATGTCGTTGCGGACCTCGTAGAACAGCATTCGCCGGGAGTGGTGAGCATCGTCATCAGTAGGGATGTGCCCAAGGTGCGAAATTTTTTCAATACTCCTTTTGGCATGCCATTTTTCAGTCCTTTCGGCTCGGACATTGGCAGCACGGAAACTGAACGCCAACGTGTCGGGAGCGGATCAGGATTTTTCGTTTCCTCGGACGGTCTCTTGGTGACCAATAAGCACGTGGTGGCAGATGAACAGGCCGAATACACGGTTATTTCTGGCGCTGGTACTGAATACTCAGCCAAAGTCATAGCGCGTGATCCCAGTAATGATATTGCCGTACTCAAAGTGGAGGGATCTGATTTTCCGGTGTTGACACTGGGGGATTCTGATCGGATTCGCGTGGGAGAGACCATTATTGCTATCGGTAATCCGTTGGGAGAATTTGAGAACTCAGTCAGTCGCGGTATTATTTCTGGTCTCAAACGTAATCTTGATGCAAGCTCTGGTCGTGGGGATTCCGAGCGTCTCTCAGATATTATTCAGATTGATGCGGCCATCAATCCGGGCAATTCTGGTGGTCCACTCTTCAATTTGTCAGGAGAGGTGATTGGGGTCAATGTCGCTATGGCCAGTGGCGCTGAAAATATCGGTTTTTCACTCCCTATCAACCAGGTCAAGCGCATTGTGGAGCAGGTGCGCACCACTGGCAAGCTGAGCTTTCCGTATCTGGGGGTGCGTTCACTGACGTTGACAGACGCGCTCAAGACAAAGACGGGTCTCCCATACAACTATGGAGCACTGGTTTTGCGTGGCGAAACGATGACAGATTTTGCGGTCGTACCGGGCTCGCCGGCCGACAAGGCGGGCATCGTCGAAAATGACATTATTTTGGAAATTGATGGGAAGAAAATCGATGAGAACCACAGTTTGATCTATTATATGGGTCAGTATGCTGTGGGGGATGAAATAACGGTCAAGGTATGGCATAAGGGCGAGATAAAAGAGGTTCAAGTTCGCCTGGAAGAACGGGAAACGTCTCTATGATTTTTCACTTTTCCATCTTTTTTTGGAGTCTCATTTTCGGCCTTGGATTGGAGTGGATACTGCAAAGCCCGATTCTGGCTTCCTGGAGTTGGTACCTCCTGTCTATTTTTCCGCTGGTGCTCATTTCACTGATGGCCAGTCGGAGATTGACGGAGCGTTTTTCTGATGCCTTCATCCCGATTCTTTTATCTCTGTCTTCACCGACACTCCTCTCGCTTATCGACAGCCCGGCAGAGCGACAGCTCTTTGTGCTGCTTTCAGCCGCGATGTACTACTGCGCGCTTTTAGGCAATTACCGTTTGCGCCATGCCCCAACCGACAAGACCGGTGAAGCCTTTCTTAATACGGCTGCCATGGCTGCTATGTTCTTTTTTTATGCCGGTCTCTACGGTTTCTATCTCAATTTCTCTTTTCCGCTGTGGGGGTTGATGGTGCTCTATTTTCTCGGGGCGGCACTGACGAGCTATGAGACATTTATGAGTGTTGATCGGAGCGAACGCAAACGAGTCATACTCTACAGTGTGCTGTTGGGCCTGATTATGGGAGAGTTGGCTTGGGTGATGAGTCTGTGGCCGTTTGGATACCTGACCACGGGCGCTATCGGCGTGATTCTCTTTTTCATCGTCTGGGATATTTCGTTTGATGCTTTTCGTCAAACGCTCTCTCTGCGCAAGGCCATGCTGCGCATCCTGTTTTTTGTCGCTCTGATCCTCTTGTTGCTCGTCAGTTCGCCTTGGCGGATACTGGTATAAGCGGGGAGTTGCCAGAAAGAGAAAAATGTGATAGAAGTAAAGCACTGCAATGATTACCCCTTTCCTCAAAAAAGCCGCTTTTTTCCTGTTTATAGCCATTTTTGTCCTCATTCTCGGGGGGATAGGAGGGGTGCTTTTTGAGCGTTCGCTCATGCCGTCTCTTGCTGCCTCCTCGTTCTTTGGTCAGATGGATTTTTTCAAAAAAGCGGTTGAGCACGTGACCGTCGTCAACAAGACCGAACAGATCGTAATCCGTGAAGATGATACTGTGGAACGGATTGTTTCTCAGCCAGCGACCGCGGTCGTCAATATTGTCGCCTTGCCGGCCGTCAAGGATGCCCGGGGCAATACTGCCTCTCTTGGTGCGGCAGCGGAGACCGTGGCGACGACCACCGGTGTTCTTATTACCAATGATGGCTTGGTTGTGACCTATAGCGAGCTGCCGTTTGAGACAGAAAAGACGCGTTTTTCCATTCTGCTCTATGACGGTTCCATTCACCAGGCCTCATTTGTCGGTCGCGATACGCTTACCAACTTGTCGTTTTTCCGAGTCAGTGATGCTTCCGATACTCCGGCAATCGCCTTTGCGAATTCTGATGATGCTCGAGTCGGTAGGAAACTTATCGCCATCGGCAACACCTTTGCTGAGTATCAGAATCGCCTGGCAGTCGGGCTCCTTTCCAATATCAATCGCATCTTCAATTTGTCCGGCAAGACCGTGGCATCCTCTGAGAAGTGGGAGGGTGTATTTGAAATGGATTTGAACAAACCGGAGTCCTTTGTCGGTGGACCAGTGATCGGTTTCAATGGAGAAATGGTCGGTATCGTTGGTACGCTGACGCTCAACAATACCGTACAGTCTTTTGTTATCCCATCAAACGGGGTGCGCGATGCGCTTAATCATCTGATTGCTGGAACACTTGTAACACGTCCCGTGCTCGGTGCGTACTACCTCTCGCTCACCAAGGCCTTGGCATTGGGTCAGGGACTATCGCGTGATCGGGGAGCTCTCATCTATTCTCGGTCGGGGAGTACCGGGCTCGCGCTCATTGCTGACTCACCAGCGATGAAAGCAGGACTTCTGGCCAATGACATCATCATCTCGGTAAACGGTATTGAGGTTAATCTCGACAATCCGCTCTCCCGATTGGTTGCGCGACAGAACAAGGGCGGTACCTTGGAGCTGCTCATCCTGCGAAATGGCGAAGAACGCACCGTGAGCGTCAAATTGTAAGTTTTCCCTTATCTGAAGGATTAAAAAGAGCCCGAAAGTGGCTTTTTTTGTTTTTTCTCTCAGCTATTGCAAAATATATAAAAAAGTGCTATAATATAAGGTTGCTGGAAATTCTTTCCAGTGATGCAGTAGCTTAACAAGCAAATCAGCCATCGGACGTTTTAGTCCATTTCCACACCCGAGCGCTTTAGCTCAAACTCAGGAGATCATCATGGGTATCCCCATCAAGTTTATCGTGGCCCACAAATACGTGGATTTCGACGAGGTACTTGCGGCTTTCATGCTGCATCAGCTTCCAGAAGCGGAAATTCACTTTCCGGGTGCCAACAGTGCAGGTATCGGATTCTGGAATGCCGGTCGCAAGACCATTGATGGTTGCTACGCGACCGACGAGTGGGTGCGTAAGGCCAAGCTGCTTCCTATCGGTTGCGGCGGCGGGGAGTTCGATGAACATCCCGTGCCGGGACGCCCGCGTCTCCAGAACGAGTGTGCCTCGACCTTGGTGGCCAAGAAGCTTGGCGTGTTGGGTAATCCGAAGCTGGCCCAACTGCTCAGCTTCGCCAATCGTGTGAATAACACGGCAACGGCCAGTCCAGACGACATCTCATCGTACATCAAGTTGCACCATGCGAATGGCCAGCTCACTGTGCAGCAGATTTTCGACTGGGCCCACCTGGGAATCGCCGCCAAGTACTACGAAGCAGAGCCGAGTGATGATTTCACGGTGCAGCACATCGCTCGGTTGATTCGCGAGCAGAACCGTGAAGGCCCCAATGAAGGGGACCAGTGGCTGGAAGTGGCTGTCCGCGCCAAGGCGCTTGATCAGCATCTCTTCGAGACGGTGACCGCGGAGGAGTACAAGAAGGGAGTGTTGGTGCCATTCCGTGGCATCGGCAGGGGCGGGAAGATGCGTGACATGCAGATCTACGCTGTCATGTCGGACGACACGCGCATTCATCGTTACGCTCGCTCGCCGTTTGGTGACAGGCCGGCCGTGACCATTCAGATGCGTTCGACTGGCAATGTGGTCATCATGTCGAACAAACATGATGGCATCAGTCTGCGAGATGTTTCGTCGGCTATCCAGGTGGAAGAAGCCATCCTGCGTGGCGAGTACATCCCGAACTGGGAGGAACTTCGCCAGGAGCTGCAGCACGGGGTGTGGTATTACTTCGTGCCAGGGCAGGCAGTCTTCAATGGCAGTCTGACCGCTCCGGATACACCTCCGACCCTGCAAGAATTGGGACGTATCGTCGAGCTCGTGAAGATCGCTTTGAGCGTTAACGAATTCGAACCGTTCCACAAGCACGCATGCTGCCAGGGCCGATGCACTGCTTCGCGGGATCACCCGTGCCATTGGTACAACTGGGGCCTGGCTCGCTGTCGTG
>CAZHDL010000054.1:5789-7394 GCA_964531045.1 uncultured Bdellovibrionales bacterium
GTGGAATCCGCCATCAAGAGATCATGGTGATGCAGCGTCGTTGATACGTCAACGGAAACAAGAATGAGAGAATTGATTTGAAGAGACCCGAAAGACGAGAAACATCGTCCGGGTCTTTTTTCTTTGACCAAAAGGGGTTTTTCGGCTATGCTGAAAGAAAATTAGCTTCAAAATGACTTCTTGATACGAACACTTTTATGAAACAATCGCATCTGTTTACCAAGACGAAAAAGGAGGCACCTCGAGATGAAGTGAGCCGAAACGCACAGCTATTGCTCCGCGCTGGCTTTATCCACAAAGACATGGCGGGCGTGTACTCGTTTTTGCCTCTCGGGTTGCGCACCCTTAACAAGGTGATGCAGGTGATCCGTGAAGAGATGGATGCTGTCGGCGGTCAAGAACTGACGCTCGCGTCGCTCCAGGAGAAGGAATTGTGGGAAAAAACAGATCGTTGGGATGATAAGAAAGTGGACGTGTGGTTCAAGACAAAATTGAAGAATGGTACCGAACTTGGGTTGGCGGCTACGCATGAAGAACCAATAACAAAGCTGATGGCTCAGCACCTGAGCTCCTATCGGGATCTGCCGATTCTGGCGTATCAGTTTCAGACCAAATTTCGTAACGAGACTCGTGCCAAGAGTGGTATTATGCGCACGCGGGAGTTTATCATGAAAGATCTGTATTCTTTTGCTCGGACACAGGAGGAACATGAGTACGTGTATGCGGACATCCGTGGGGCGTATATCCGTGTGTTTGAACGTGTGGGGTTGGGTCAGACTACCTACGCCGCTTTTGCATCCGGTGGCATGTTTAGTAAATATTCTGAGGAATTTCAGACCGTCAGTGAGGCAGGGGAAGATATCATCTATGTGGACGAAGCAAGTGGTCAGGCGCTCAACGTCGAGGTATTGAACGATGAAGTATTGGCAGACCTCGGATTGAAGCGTGATCAGCTCGTAGAAAAGAAATCTATCGAAGTGGGAAATATTTTTAGCCTTGGAACGAAATTTTCTGAACCGCTGGGGTTAACTTACAAAGATGAAGAGGGGAAATCACAACCGGTCATCATGGGGTGCTATGGTATTGGGCCGGCACGAGTGATGGGCACGATTGCTGAGACACTGTCTGACGACAAGGGTTTGGTGTGGCCGGAGAGCGTCGCGCCGTATCGGGTACACTTGCTGTCGCTCGGTGCTGATGAAAAGGCCGAGGAACTCTATCGAGAGTTGACTGCAGCCGGCCTGGAAGTACTGTACGACGACCGGGAGACGACCGCCGGTGCCAAGTTTGCCGATAGCGACCTCCTCGGGTTGCCGTATCGAGTGGTCATCGGCAAGCGCTCGCTCGAGTCCGGTAAGGCGGAAGTGAAGAAGCGTACGGAAAGCGAGGCGACAGAAGTGCCTTTTGCGGAGCTGGTCGCATTGTTCACCAAATAATTTTTGCTCATGACTGCTCAAGCGAAAAAATCAAGTGGCGATAAAGAACGTATTATTATCTCTCTTGGTGGCTCACTCCTAGTTCCGGATGGTATCGATGCCGAGTTTGTGGGGAATTTCAAAAAATTCATCGTGAACCATAGACTTTTCTTGCACAATAGGATAAATT
>CAZHDL010000055.1:0-7375 GCA_964531045.1 uncultured Bdellovibrionales bacterium
AATGCTTGGCGTCAACAGACTTGTGACATTTTACGCAAAGCGCAATGACGCTAAGATGATGCTCTTCGCCATATCCAAGATGGTGATGATAGCTGTCTGCTTTCCCCAGAAATCAGAGAAAAGAACGTCTTGGTAAAAAGAAACCAATCCGGGAAGCGCCAAAAAAATCCGCGCACCGATAAAAATAAGGAGAAGGAGAGCATAGAAACGAAGGGCTTTTTTCAATCCAAACTGCCGATGCTCAAAAAAACTCGGACGATAGATCAAGGTACGTATTTTTTCCAAGAACGGCATAGTGTTTTAGTTATGTTGTAAAGCGATATTCCTACGATTGAGAGACCCCATCTTCTTTTATAGCAAAACCGATGGTGTTTTTTGGTTCCTCAGATGGTGTGACGTTTCCGAACTGCGATTCATACTGAGCCAAGTTTTGTGACATGGCAGTCAACATTCGTTTGAAATGACCCGGACTGACAATGACACGTGCATTGAGTGTCCCTGTTGGCGGAAAGGCATTCAAGAAATCGAGGACAAATTCTTCTTTAGTATGCAGTACCTGCATCAGGTTTGAATATTCCCCTGCTAATTTCTCATCCGTCGCTTTGATCTGAATTTGAGGTGCTGCTGGTTGTTCCATAAGTACGGATGACAAAGTTTTATGTACTCTTAGTATACCAGAAAATAATGTACCTGATTGACAAAATGGCAGGAGAGAGGAAAATAGGGGCACCACTTCCTCAAGGAGGAATCATGGACCCTGCCTCCAGGTCATGTGGAATTCATCGCGAAGCCCTGATGGAGCTTGAATCCTGGCTATAGGGAGAATTCAGAAGGAATCCCCTCCTGCCTGTGATTCCCCTCCATCTCAACAACATGCCTGTGTATCCCATGAGCGAAGTCTACCGGGCGCTCATGGATTACCTATTTCATTGGGCCCTCGAAACAAGGCATTGTCGTCTCCAGCGATCAGAAATCCAATCGACACTCATTAATGCGGCCACGCGTTACGGAAAGGTCGTCATCGTCACCCCTGCCGCTTCGCCCCAGTGAACCCACTCGGGGCTTTTTCATTGACGAAATGGCTTTTTTATGCAACCGTATAGATGTCGACAAAGTGGTTTTGTCGCATCAACGGAGGACGCTCATGTTATTTGAATATCCCAATCACTTCAAGGTGTACGCTCGGGAGGCGCTGTCTGTCACCTTGAAACAGTGCAATCTCCAGGTGGCGCCGGTCAACATAGGAGCGGATACCATCTTCGACAAAGACGGAAAACACCTCAGCGTGCGCTGCGATTCGTATCCTGGGCAAGTTGTCACCGCTCACGCCCGCGTCTACCCGGATGCTCATGGTGACAGTGGTCGGCTCCATCTCCACCATCTCGTGGTCAATGGGCAAATGCAGTTGCCTCAAAATGGCCAAACGGACATGTACGTCGGCAGGGATGACAACGGACTGCCCAAGCTGGTGCAAGCCGCCACGCAAGCGGCAGCCTGAGATGACTGCTGATGTAAAAATAGAGCGGCGCCTGCAATTAGAGGAAATACTGAAGAGAGTACGACGAGCTATCAGAGTTGTTGCACTACTCAATCTCGACGATCCACTGCTTCTTGCGCTGCTTGAATGCAATTCTCGTCCACATAGTTGGGTCGACTTGCAGGAGCGTCTTCGGCCGACAGATTCACAGCTATCTGCATTCGAGAGAAACATTCGCTTCTGGCAAAACTATGCTAGAGCCTTGGAGACTCGCGCTGCAGTACTCAAGCTGATCAAAGTACTTCGGGCGCATTTGGAACTCAGGATGGCACAGTCAATCGAAGCGCAGCGACCGACCTGACTGTCGGCAACCACCACCCAAGTCGGAGCAACCGCGTTGCCCGACTTTTTTCTTTTCTTCGTAGGAGACACTAGAACTTTCGATGGGAAAACTGAACGATATATGCCAACTGATTTTCCATATACTGAGGCTGATCTCGACGATAGGAAAAGTATTTCTCCGAAAGACAAAAGGTACATTCCTGACTCACAATAATCTGCTCAGCGGGCAGACCAGCTTTCTTGGCCTGAAGACAAACAATCCCCTTCAAATCAACAGAGAGACCGGCATCTGACACGACATATTCCTGATATTCAGCAAACTGCTCCAGTACATCTGTTTGAATCTCAAAGTGCTTTGTGCAGATACCTGGGCCAATAGTCAGCACTGTCTTTTCCGGCTTGCCGCCCAGTTTCGCGATTTCCTTCATGGTTTCAGCAACAATACCACCTACAATTCCCCGCCAACCACCGTGTGCCAAACCGATGATGCCGGCTGTTTTCTCTTCAAAATACAGTGGGAAACAATCAGCCCCGGTCAGGGTCAGTATGCTGTCGGCATCTTTGGTCACCAAGGCATCTGTCTCCAGGAATACAGAGGACGAATTCCTCCGCACAACCGCCACCCGAGTGCCGTGAACCAAACCGGCCATAGCGACTTGCTTTCCCCCGATTCCTTGCCCTGCCAAAAACTGCTTCCTATGCTCGATATTTTCGGGCATCGGATTGGCAAGCGACAGATACATCGAGCCATCCTTCTTTTCCGAAAACCCCTTGAGAACCTTGTGCATATGTGGGAGGAATACAAATACATCATGTGAGTAAGCAGTATAGCAGAAAAGCCCTGTCCCTGCTTCTTCATTGACGAAGAGGTCCACATATGTCAATTTGAGGACATAGACAGAAACACTTTCTGTCAGTTGTGACCGGAGAGTATCGTGCTTACGCAATGCAGAATCGGGATTGAATCCATTCTTCCGAATGAAGGCTGGCGTTTCAATCAAGCTGGAATCGACGTACTGAGCCATCTCTTTCAACAATTGTCGCCTTATAAGCAACCTCTCACCATTGGTGACTTCCTCGCCATGGTGCGTCAAGGTGAATGCTTCCTCGCAGTTGATCTCTCCAAAAGGGGACATATCGTTGGTATGGCACGCCTGGTGACACAAGGACGTAACCCGAGATACGGAGTCATCCACGATGTTGTCGTTGATGAGGAATATCGGAAACAAGGCATCGGTACGTTTCTCATGAATCGAGCCATCGCGCTCGCTCGGACATCAAAATTCACTCACGTCGAGCTGAGGTCAAAGAGAGCAAGAACGGCCATCGGCCACCTGTGCCAGTCGCTCGGCTTTACACTCTTGGAGGCCGCTGATCCGGGAGATCCAGACAGCACCAACCTCTATCGCCTCACTCTTTCGAAGTGACACCCGCAACCAAGCCCTGACGGCAACCGCCGCCCGGGCCTTTTTCTTTATTACGTATTATTGAATATCTTTATATCGTTCTTGCCACTGTTTGAGAAGAGGGAAAATTTTGTCTCGAAAGGTATCAGGCAGAGACGCAAAGATGGCATTGGCATTACGCATACAGTATCCAAGCTCTCCTTGATTTTCTACGGCCGTATAGTATTTGAAACTATCCAGGATGTCAGCCGCCTTCACAATAAGAGCCTCTTCCCCTTGTGATATGCAACGATTGATAAGCTCAATTGTTTTTTGTTTGCCGTCGGCAATAGTGTCGTCTTTGGTACTCGCCTTCACCAGCCGTAGCACTTCATCGCCAAACTCGGTACGAATCGTGTCCTCACTTATCTCGGTGGATTCCAGGGTATCGTGCAACAATCCAGCCAAGACAATATCTCTTGAGTATCCATTTTCATAGAGATAGACACCCACTCTGATATCATGGGCAAGTTTTGGTTTACGAGTGTTCTCATCAGCAACTGGCATGTGTTCCGTCATCATCCGCACCGCCTTTTCAAATTCGATATTCAACTGCTTCATATCAACCATACTCTTTTTAATTAGTATCTTTTCGTTCCAATTATATGCTCATCGAGATAATCGTATTGACAATCCCCCTTTATTACTGGCATTATACCACCAATCGACAGAGGTCTCTGTTGGAATCCGTACCTTCGAATGAGGTGACTCATGTTTGAAACTCTACTCTCCGGCCTCCTGAATGGACTCTTCAATTTGTTCCAGTGGAGTTGGAGACATCCTGACCTTGCGGGCTTGGTGCTCTCCGGAACGGCGTTCTTCCTGCTCGTCTGGCTCCATGTTCCCAAGCGACTCGAGTACTACTGGCAGAACGGCAAAGTGACTGTCCAGCCGTTCAACGTCAGAAACGAAATTCCGCAGTACGTGCGTGGTCGCATCGCTGTGTTGCAATTTTGCCGAAAGCACAAGCTCAAGCTCGACATCGGTCGCAGAATTCGCCGCAACATTGCCGAATTTCTACTTTCCCTCATTGGCATTCCGCATCCACGCGTGTTTGCTTGGGAGGGAAGTTACTTCGCAATGATGTTCTACCCCCTCGGCCGGACTCGTCGGGAATTCGTTCGACTTTGTATCCGGCTCAGGATATGCCCATGGCAACGCCAACGGATCGAACAGGTACTTGACGCGAACAAGGGACGTTGGCCTGGTATCGAAGCGGAAACATTTCTCGCAGCGTTCAGCAATCGCCTGTACAACTGACACCCGTGCACAACACCGCCCCGCCGACCTGAAATTCCAGGCCGGCCTTTTTCTTTGTTACGTAACGAATTACGTAATTCCTTTTTTTCCACATTTCATAATATATTTGACGAATTGGCTGCCATGCAGTAGCTTTGAGCTATCATTTCATACACAGGAGAGTCTCCATGATTGATAGAAATGAAGGCGTTCGCCGGCAGTCAGTCATGGACTACCAGGAAGACACTCGCTTGTTGGCCCAACACTTTGCAGGGTTGCTGCGAGCACAAGCGTCACTCCCGGAACTACGCATCACAAGTGCTGAACTCGCTGCTGGAATATGGGCGTTTCCACGAGAGTATCGACCGATCATCGAATCATTGACTGTATGGTTTCTCACCAACAATTCACACGCACTATCTAAAGGGCAATTGCACCTCGCGCTTCTCGAGGGAGCAAGGCTGGCGGAGAAGCTGTGGATTGATGGCGTTTTTCAAACGGCGCCTCCGAAGAGGTCGTACACAATCATTGACGCTCACCAGAGACATTCCCCAGACAGGCCGCGTGTATCTCGAAGAGCAATTGCCAAGCAACGCCCCCGAACGTGACTGTCCACAAGTCAGAATCATGCCTCCCTCCGCCGTCCTGAAACTCCAGGCCGGCCTTTTTCTTTGTTACGTAACGAATTACGTAATTCCTTTCTCTTTTTTCAAAATGAATCATAATTTCACGGTCGTTAGACTTAAGGTCGTGACAGGAAGAGCTTGGTAATAAAAAGAGACCACCGCTCAGGCGATGGTCTTGATGCAATTGGCGACTGAAGCGTGACCTCAGGTCGCGCTCTTTGGCGATGCTCTGCGAAGTTTTCTCAGAAATTCTTCGATCGCAGGTGTGTACTCATCCCGATCTCGGCTGACGTCGCACTTCTGGCTGCCCTCTTCACACGTGATGGACACCAGCTGGTCATCCCGGGAAGACAAGCACGTGATGACATCGATCAGAGTCTCTTTGCCGTCTTCGAAGCTAATTCGGAAACGAACGAACGAGAAGTGAGCGGCTTTGCCGCAATGCTCGTGCACCTGACGCAATTCATGGGGCGGAATCTGTCCACCACTTCCCTGTGCACAACTCGCGCTACTCAGAGCGATGAGCAGGACTCCGATGATATATGCGATGGCGTTCAACACGTTCTCCTCAACCGTGATTCAACATAATGATAGAAAGGACGAATCACTTCCTTTCTACCGGCTTATTTAGCGTGAAAGTATTATGACAAAAAAACGAATTTTGTCAATGCAACGAGTGAGGATGTCATGCGTCCCAACAAAAAGCCGACCACATTGCTAGCCTGCCTTATTCCTTTGTTGCGTAACGAATTACGTAATTTAACTTCACATTGGACTCAACACCAATCTTCATAATGCATGTGGTTTAGTGCAACAAACAAACAGAATAGAATCACCAACACTTGAACCAGTGGTCTCTATTATTATTTAATCAAAAAGAAAAACCCACCGTGGTACAGAGTACACCCGGACGATCTACTGCCGAAGCCATGGACACGTATACATCTCTCTCTTTTCGCAACCCAGCTTTTTCAGACTCATCCAGTTTGGAACTATCAAGCACTCCATCTAACGCGCTGACCAAATCAGCAGCGCTTTTACTCGCAATTTTTTCAGTGAGAACATTCCCTATCGTTCTATTGGTTCCGGTTGCCTGGAAAACACTGCTATCTATCCGACATTCCAATGTGGCTGATCTCAACGGCATGTCCGATGCACTCAAATCAGAGTAACCAAGTTCTACGATACACTCAGTTCCTCTCATGCCGAGTATTTTCCCTGTCCAGGATCTGTAAACAATGCCCAGTGCTCGAGTCAAAATTGGCGAATGTTCCTTCTCCTCTCGAAAAGAAAAAGAGGATATAGTACACGTATTTGTATTTTTGAAAAAATCTGCCATCGACAGCTCACTATTATTTACCGGTGATACTTGGACTATCTCTGCTGATGCTGGTGATTTTCCTCTAGAGTTGGTAGATGGAACGTCTTTGTTTAAGAATGAATAGGCGAACAACGCAAGCACCAAAATTGTAATGACTCCCAATACCGTGATCAGCGCTACTCTTCGATTACTCATAAGTATGTATATTTATTTTCTAGTTACTTCAACAGAACATAGGCGAGCATCGCCAGCATGATGATCAGGCCGATGAGTGGTTGTGCATATCGTTCCAAGAGAGCAGGATAATCCACTCCTGTTGCCTGCACTGCTATTTCCGAATTCTTTTCCCGACTGTTGTATCGCAAAAACCCATACAGAACAAAGAGACCAAGTGAGGTCATCCAAACATAATACCCGATTGCGAGATGATCGACTGGTGGCTCCGTTCCATCTATATCCGGGATTACTCGTAGCGTATAGGCAGATAATCCAAGACAAAAAGCGATAATCGACACGACCAATAGCATCCCAGGTCTTTCGATACGGGATCGAAATACCGCCAGAAGGAAAAGAGGATTGGCAAACCAGGCAAATACCCAATCCGTAAAAGCAATCCAGCCAAATACCAAAATAAAAATACCGAGTATGGAGTGACTCCCAGAATAATCGGTATAAACAACCCCTGGCAACGCCATGGAAATACAATACAAGGCTAATGCAAGGAACAAGATTTTATTTTTATCCATATTTTTTTAAATCAAACGACCTCATGTGTATCATTATACAACATTACTTTGTTTCGTCATGAATCCACTATCATTAGACTCTATGCCGAGCTTCATATTTCATGGGGTTTCCAGGGTCTTGAACCATAACGGATCTATTGACTTTTTGTGATTTTTGTATTACATTTTAGCGTCACTCA
>CAZHDL010000056.1:0-935 GCA_964531045.1 uncultured Bdellovibrionales bacterium
GTCAATGGAACCGTACAGCGTATCGAAGGTCGCAATGTCTTTGTCGATCTCGGAAAGTCTGTCGGAGTCTTGTTTCCTTCGGAACAGATCGAGGGCGAAAACTACCGCATGGGGCAGCACGTCAAGGTGTACTTGGTGCGCGTAGAATCTGATACCAAGGGTCCAGGATTGCTCTTGTCTCGAACACATCCGGAGATGGTGCGTCATTTGTTTTCGCTTGAAGTGCCGGAAATCTTTACCGGAACCGTGGAGATCAAGGCCGTGGCTCGGGAAGCTGGTTCTCGGACCAAGATTGCGGTGTTTTCTGCTGAAGAGGGTGTGGACCCGATTGGTTCCTGTGTCGGACAGAAGGGAACACGTGTCCAGACCATCATCGATGCTTTGGGAGGAGAAAAAATTGATATTATCGAGTGGAATGAAAACGCTGAGAAGTTTATCAGTGCGGCTCTTTCTCCAGCAAAAGTCATGTCGGTCGCGCTTCATGAAGATGAGAAGCGCGCGGTCGTCACGGTGCCGGATGATCAGTTGTCACTCGCTATCGGGAAGCGCGGACAAAACGTGCGTTTGGCTGCCAAATTGACCGGTTGGAAGATCGATGTAGCCGGTGGAGCCAAGCCGGAAGTGACTGAGGAAGCTGCCGAGGAAACTCCAGCACTAGGAGAAGAAGCAACAGAGTAGGTATTCGTAAATCAAAATTCATAAATCTTAAATCAAAAGAGTATGAACTTGTGGCGTGAAATTTCAGCCGGTGATGACATTCCAACGGTGATCAATGTGATCATCGAAATTCCCAGCGGCTCAAAAAACAAGTATGAAATCGACAAGGAGACCGGCCTCATCAAGCTCGATCGGGCCATGAAGAGTGCTCAGGACTACCCTTTTGATTATGGGTTTGTTCCACAGACACTCTGGGATGATGGTGATGCGCTCGATGT